>NZ_JBHNMF010000082.1:0-9820 GCF_048562965.1 Thiolapillus sp.
CCCGGAAATTTCATGAATTCGCGTGATGCTCGTGCAGGAGATTGTTTTCACGGGGGATTTTCTGAAGGCGTCCCGTATCCGTGATTACGGGCAACTGAAGAAAATTTCTTGTGGAAACAATAAACAAGCGAGGGCGCGTGAAATTCATGAATTTTCCGGGTCAAGGCTTTTGCCTAAAATCAATACGCTTCGGGGTGTACGGCGCTATACTGCGCTTCATTTCCGGCTTTGATTTTCCTGTTCCCGACATGAAAAAGTTATTCCTTGTTCTTTGCGTTCCTGGGTTGTTCGTCTCCTCTGCAGGGGCCTCTCCGCTGGAGAAAGGCCAGATTCAGGCGGTAAAGGAGGTGGGAAACCTGAACGGTGTTGCCCTTAACTGTCGCTTTTTCGATCAGGCAAAGCGCATCAAGCAGATCATGATCGACAACCTGCCCAAACAGCGGGAACTGGGGCAGATCTTCGAAGACGAGACCAACGCCTCTTTCCTGCGTTTTACCAGGGCGGCAAAGCCCTGTCCCTCTCCGGTGGAGTTTGCCGAGCATGTAGGTGAAGCAGAAGAAGCGCTGAAGCAGGCCTTTCCTGTCAATTGAATCTGAACGGATCACCGATCCAGGTTGCCCATGAACACACTTACCCGCGTACAAAAACTGTTTGTTTGCCTGATCCTGATGTTGCTGTCTTTTTCGTTGCAGGCGGAGGAAGGCGAGCTTCGCGTTGTGGTCAGTATAAAGCCCGTGCATTCCCTGATGGCTGCTCTGATGAAAGGCGCCCGCCCGCCGGATCTGCTGGTTGGCAAGGGTGAGATCCCCTATGGCTGGGAGCCCTCGCCGGAACAGAAAAAGCATATCGAACAGGCAGATCTGGTGGTCTGGGCAGGGCCGGAGCTGGAGAGCAGTCTCGAACCTGTATTGCAGAACCTGACAGAAAAACCCCGGCTGCTGACGCTGCTGGACAGTCTCGATCTGAAGATTCTGCCATCACGCTGGAACGAAGCCGAGCGCGATCCCTACTTCTGGCTGGATAGCCGCAATGCGCTGATTCTCATCGATGTCCTGACCAAGATGCTCATGGACATGGACTACAGCCGTGCGCATCTTTATAAACGCAACCGTGACGCACTGTTCAAGAAAGTGGCGAAGCTCGACCGGCGTCTGGAGTATGGCTATCGCGGACTCAAGGGCGGGGTGGTGCTGGCCTACTATGACACCCAGCAATACTTCGAGCAGGCCTACGCGCTGAAACTGGGGGGTGTACTCTCCCCTTCGCCCCGGGTGCCGGTCAGTGCCGCCACGCTGATCAAGGAGCGCAACAAGCTCAAGGAGGGCTGGTATGCCTGCCTGCTGACAGAAGCGAAGATGAAGATGCCGGAGCTGCAGCTGCTCATCAGTGGCGTAGACATCAACAGGGTGGAACTGGACAGTTTCGGCAGCACCCTGGAGCCGGGGGAAGACCTCTATCTGCAGCTCATGGATCACAATACCAGCCTGATCAAAGGCTGCATGCAGAAAACTGCCGGGGCGCTGTCGCAAGATGCCGCCACCGCGGATGAGGCAGCGGACAACCAGCAGGCCAACATCGGCGGACGGTTCATGCTCACGGACGAGAATGGAAAAATGGTCACCCAGGACGACATGAAGGGCAAATACCAGCTGCTCTATTTCGGTTATACCTATTGTCCCGATGTGTGTCCTACGTCCCTGAGCGTCATGATGACAGCGCTGAAAAAGTTCGACCCGGAAGCCAGGCGCATCCAGCCTTACTTCATCACCGTGGACCCTCAGCGGGACACTCAGAAGATCATGGCCGACTATGTGCATTACTTCGGCAAGAATCTCATCGGCTTGCGTGGCACCCAGGCCATGACAGACAGGGTGATCAGGGAATTCGGCGTGGTTGTGGAAAAGGTGGTCGAAGATCCCTCAAAGCCGGAAAAATATCTCATCGATCACACGGCCAGTCTCTATCTCATGGCGCCTGACGGGCGATTCATCACCAGGTTCGCCCACGGCATTACGTCGGATCAGCTGGTGGAAAAGCTGAAGGAGTACATGAAATAGTCCTCCCGGGGAGGGGATAGCCTATTGAATCGCCGGGTTTCCGGTTTCTCTCACAAACCGACCAATGACCTGTCCCTGCTGACGCAGTTCGCCCACACCATCCTCTCCGACGGTAAACACGAAGCGCTCATGGGACTCGGTGTCGGTGGACGGTGTGCAGTCGAGGTTGGCTGCGTGCGAGCTGGCGCCATTCCAGAAGCAGTGCCACAGGGCGGGTTTGACTCTGGTGCTGCTGAACACGGCTTTACCTTCGTAGGCCAGGGTCATACCCCTGATCCCCAGCGTATTTTCGCCCTCGGCTTTCCAGACGCCTGCGCCCGGGTGAGGTGAGCAGGCGGCGAGTGACAGGATGATGAGAGGAATTGTTAACAGTCGCTTTTTCATGCCGGGGCCGGGAAATCACAAATGGAAACCGGCAGGTTACCCCCTGCGCCGCCTGCTGTCACCCGCAGCTGCCCTTCCAATCGCAAATCCTCAATTTATGTATCTGTCCCGGTGCTGTATCCTTACAGGATTGTATTTCGCATAATGCCAATCATCATGGATCAGCCCTACGACCCGAAAATCATCGAAGCCGAAGCCCGTGCTCACTGGGAGGAAACCCAGGCCTTCAGGGCGAGCGAAGACCCTGCGCGGGAGAAATTCTACTGCCTGTCCATGTTTCCCTATCCCAGCGGTAAGCTGCACATGGGCCACGTGCGCAACTACACCCTGGGTGACGTCATCGCCCGCTATCAGCGTATGCTGGGCAAGAACGTGCTCCAGCCCATGGGCTGGGATGCCTTCGGCCTGCCGGCGGAGAATGCCGCCATCAAGAACAGGACGGCACCGGCAAAATGGACCTACCAGAACATCGCCAACATGAAGGAGCAGCTCAAGGGGCTGGGCTTCGGCTATGACTGGGAGCGGGAGTTCGCCACCTGCCAGCCGGATTATTACAGGTGGGAACAGTGGCTGTTCACGCGACTCATGGAAAAGGGGCTGGCTTACCGCAAGACCGCCACGGTGAACTGGGACCCGGTGGATCAGACCGTGCTGTCCAACGAGCAGGTCATCGACGGTCGTGGCTGGCGTTCCGGCGCCCTGGTGGAGAAGCGCGATATCGAACAGTGGTTCCTCAAGATCACCGACTACGCCCAGGAACTGCTGGATGATCTGGAGCAGCTGGACCAGTGGCCCGAGCAGGTGGTCACCATGCAGCGCAACTGGATCGGCCGTTCGGTGGGCGTGGAGATGTCTTTCGATATCGAGGGCTGGGACGAGCGCCTGGACATCTTCACCACCCGCCCGGACACCCTCATGGGCGTGACCTACGTGGCCGTGGCGGCGGAACACCCCCTGGCCCTGCAGATTGCCAAATCCAACCCGGAGCTGGCGTCATTCATCGAAGAATGCAGACAGGGCGGCGTTTCCGAGGCGGAAATCGAAACCATGGAGAAGAAGGGCTTTGCCCTGGGCATTCATGCCCTGCATCCTGTCTCCGGCGAGCCCGTGCCTGTGTATGCGGCCAATTTCGTGCTCATGAGCTATGGCACCGGCGCGGTCATGGCCGTGCCCGCCCACGACCAGCGGGACTGGGAGTTCGCCGAAAAATACGGTATTCCCAAGCAGCAGGTCATTTTCCCGGCGGACGGCAGCAAGGCGGGTATCGAGGAAGCCGCCTACACGGAAAAAGGCGTCCTCGCCAGTTCCGCGCCCTTCGATGGCCTCACCTCCGAAGCGGCCTTCGACGCCATCGCCGCCTGGCTGGAAGAGCATGAAAAGGGCGGCAAGCGGGTCAATTTCCGCCTGCGTGACTGGGGTGTGTCCCGCCAGCGCTACTGGGGTTGTCCCATCCCGGTGATCTACGACGCCGGGGGAGACGCCCGCCCCGCCAGCGATTTTCCCGTGATCCTGCCCGAAGACGTGATCGTGGACGGTTCCGGCTCGCCCCTGAAGAAAATGCCGGAATTCTATGACCTGGGCAACGGCGAGCGGCGCGAAACCGATACTTTCGATACCTTCATGGAATCGAGCTGGTATTACGCCCGCTACTGCTGTCCGGACAACGATCAGGCCATGCTGGACGAGCGCGCCCATTACTGGCTGCCCGTGGACCAGTACATCGGCGGGGTGGAGCACGCGGTGCTGCACCTGCTGTATGCGCGCTTCTTCAACAAGCTCATGCGCGACGAGGGCCTGGTGAACTGCGACGAACCTTTCACACGCCTGCTCACCCAGGGCATGGTGGTGGCCGACACCTATTACCGGGAGAACCCCGACGGGTCGAAGGAATGGTTCAACCCCGCTGACGTGGAAATCGAGCGGGACGAAAAGGGCCGGGTGATACGCGCCGTGCTCAAGTCCGACGGTCTGCCCGTTGAGCATGGCGGCGTGGAGAAGATGTCCAAGTCCAAGAACAATGGCGTGGATCCCCAGCCCCTCATCGACCGTTACGGCGCGGACACGGCGCGGCTCTATACCATGTTCACCGCCCCGCCGGAGCAGTCCCTGGAATGGTCCGACGAAGGGGTGGAGGGTGCCTACCGCTTCCTGCGCCGCCTGTGGAACCTGGCCCTGGAGCGGGCGGATGCCATTCGCAGTGCCGGAGACGGTGCATTGCCCGACGATGAAACCCTGCGCAGTGCCCGCAGGGAGATTCACAGCATTCTGAAAAAAGCCCTGTTCGACTATGAGCGACAGCAGTTCAACACGGTGGTTTCGGCCTGCATGAGCATGGTCAATATCCTGGCCAAGACGGAAAATACGCATCTGCTGCGCGAAGGCATGGGCATCGTGCTGCGTTTGCTGGCGCCCATCGCGCCCCATATCAGTCACAAGCTGTGGCGTGAGCTGGGTCTTGGCGAGGATGTGCTGGTGGCAGGTATGCCGCAGGTGGACGAGGACGCCCTGAAACAGGACAGCATCGAGTACGTGGTGCAGGTCAATGGCAAGGTGCGGGGCAAGGTCAGCGTGCCTGCCGAGGCGGCAAAAGAGGCAGTGGAAAAAGCCGCACTGGAGAACGACAATGCAAAACGCTTTATCGGCGGGGCCACGGTGCGCAAGGTCATCGTGGTGCCGGGCAAACTCGTGAACATCGTGGCGAAATGATGGGCAGCCGTAACAGGAAGCCAGTCGCGGCTGGCGGGCTGCTGGCACTGGTCCTGCTCCTGTCTGCCTGTGGTTTTCATCCCCGCGGCGAGAGCGCCCGTCCGGCAGCCGCCATCAGCCCCGTTTATATCACCGGCCTGACGGACCGCAATCCGTTCGTGCAGGAGCTGATTCACCAGCTGCAACTCAGTGGCGTCAGCATCACTTCCACAGAGGATGATGCTGCCACCATCCTGCACCTGGGCAGTCTGAAGCAGCAGCGCAACGTGTTTTCCGTGAACGCCAATAACAAGGTGGTCGAGCACGAGATCACGCGCAGCCTGCATTTCAGCGCCGAACATCCGCCGGGGAGCCGGGTGATCGACAACCAGGAGCTCAGCACCCGCTATATCGTCTACAATCCGGGCGGCGAACTGCTGGGACGCACCCGCGAGGCCGAGCTGCGCAAGCAGGACGCCTACCGCGAACTGGCGCAACGCCTAGTGACCCGCCTGAGCAAGATCCGCTGATGCCATGCGGCTGCGCCAGGAACAGCTAGACGCCCACCTGGCCGGCAATCTCGCGCCTGTCTATGTGGTGACGGGAGACGAACCCCTGCAACTGGGCGAGACGGCAGACGCCATTCGTGCCGCCGCGCGGCAGGCCGGTTACCTCAGCCGCGAGATATTCGAAGCCGATGCGCGCTTTGACTGGAACCGTCTTGGCGAAGAGGCCAGTGCCCTGTCCCTGTTCGCCGAGCAGAAAATCATCGATCTGCGCCTGCCCACCGGCAAGCCCGGCACTGTCGGGAGCAAGGCCCTGGTGACCTACTGCGAAAACCTGCCCGCCGATACGCTGTTGCTGCTCACCCTGCCCAAGCTGCCTCTCACCAGCAAATGGATGAAGGCACTGGACAAGGTGGGGATGATCATCCAGGTCTGGCCCGTGGATGAGCGCCAGCTGCCCCGCTGGGTACAGCAGCGTATGCGCATGGCCGGATTGCAGGCCGAAGCCGGCGTGGCGGAAATGCTCGCCGAACAGACCGAAGGCAACCTGCTGGCCGCCCGGCAGGAGATCGAGAAGCTGGCCCTGCTGTTCGGCAATGAAAGAATCACCCAGGCCCAGGCAGCCGCTGCCATATCGGACAGCTCCCGCTTCGACGTTTATTCCCTGGTGGATGCTGCCCTTGCCGGTAAGACGCGGCGCAGCATCCGTATCATCACGGGTCTGAAGGCAGAAGGTATTCCGCTGCCGGTGGTGCTGTGGGCGCTGGCACGGGAAGTGCGTACTCTCAACGCCATGGCCCAGGACATCGCCGCCGGTGCATCCGTTCAGCAGGCCCTGGGGCGGGCGAGGGTATGGAAGAACCGTATCCCCCTGGTCAGCGCCGGACTCAAGCGCCTGGATGCCCGCCAGTGGGCGCATTTGCTGCAGCAATGCCAGTTGGCGGATGCCACCATCAAAGGTGCGGCCCCCGGCGATCCCTGGCTGTTACTGGAACAGATTGCCCTGGGAATTGCCGGAATTTCTGCGCCAGGGCAGAAATTGATAAACTACTGAACAATTCACGAAACTTCACCCGGAACAACAGATGAGCATTACCGATGTAACCGCGTACATGCAGGAAGTGGGCGGCAAAGCCCGCGCTGCCTCACGTGCCCTGGCGGCCTCCAACAGTGGACAGAAGAACCAGGCGCTGCACAGCATCGCCGATTTGCTGGACGCAGAGCGTAATACCCTGGCGGCGGAAAATGAGAAGGATCTGGCTGCCGGCAGGGAGAAAGGCCTGTCTGAAGCCATGCTCGACCGGCTGGAGCTGACACCGGCGCGCATGGACAGCATGATCGAAGGTCTGCGCCAAGTCGCCGCGCTACCCGATCCCGTGGGCGAGATCTTCGACATGAGCTACCGCCCCAGTGGCATACAGGTAGGGCGCATGCGCGTACCCCTGGGCGTGGTGGGCATCATCTACGAATCCCGGCCCAATGTGACCGCAGATGCGGCCGCCCTGTGCCTCAAGTCCGGCAACGCCACGCTGCTGCGCGGTGGCTCCGAGGCCTTCCATTCCAACCAGGCCATCGCCGCCTGCATCCGGCAGGGGCTGGAACAGGCAGGCCTGCCGGGTGACGCGGTGCAGGTGATAGAGACCACCGACCGGGAGGCCGTGGGCACCATGATTGCCATGCCCGAATATATCGACGTCATCATCCCCCGGGGCGGCAAGGGACTGATCGAGCGCATCAGCAAGGACGCCAGAGTGCCGGTGATCAAGCATCTCGACGGTATTTGTCATGTATTCGTGGATGACGAGGCGGACCCGCAGAAGGCCTTCGATGTCTGCCTGAACGCCAAGATCCAGCGCTACGGCACCTGCAACACCCTGGAGACACTGCTGGTGCATGACACCATCGCCGAAGACTTTCTGCCTGTCATGGCCAAAGCGTACACCGAAAAAGGTGTGGAGCTGCGCGGCTGCGAAAAGACCTGCGCCATTCTGGGTGAGGACTGTATATCCGCTACGGAAGAAGACTGGGATACGGAATATCTCGCCCCCATCCTCTCCATCCGCGTGGTGGATGACATGCAGCAGGCCATGGATCATATCGAGGAACACAGCTCCCGCCACACCGAGAGCATCATTACCGAGAACATTACCAAGGCGCGGCGTTTCCTCCAGGAAGTCGATTCCAGCTCTGTAATGGTCAATGCCTCCACCCGTTTCGCCGACGGCTTTGAATATGGTCTGGGCGCGGAGATCGGCATCTCCACGGACAAGTTCCACGCCCGGGGCCCCGTGGGGCTGGAAGGCCTGACCTCGGTGAAATTCATCGTTTTGGGGGATGGGCATATTCGCACCTGAGCAGGTGATGCGGTTCGTGCCTCACCACATCCTACGGATTGTGCCATACAGGAACATAGGGAAATCTCATGATCGGCATCTTCGGCGGCACCTTTGACCCCATACACAACGGCCACCTGCGCACGGCCCTGGATGTGTATGAAGCACTGGCCCTGGATGAGCTGCGCTTCATCCCCCTGGGCCGGGCGGTGCACCGTGATCAGCCGCAAACCCCGGCGGCAACGCGGCTTGCCATGTTACAGGCGGCTATCGGGGGGCAGGCGGGCTTTACCGTCGATGAGCGTGAGCTTAACCTTTCCAGGCCTTCCTACAGCGTGCATACCCTGCAGTCGCTAAGAGCGGAACTGGGTAACGAAGTACCTCTTTGTCTGCTGATGGGCAGAGACGCTTTTCTGGGTTTTGCCGACTGGCGTCAGCCGGAGAAGATCCTGCAGCTCGCGCACCTGGTGGTGATGGACCGCCCCGGTCATGGCTTGCCCGAGGCGGGAGCTTTACATGACCTGATGCAAGGCCGGGTGACCCGTGAGGTCAGCGATTTGAGGGGAGCACCCGGCGGTTATATCCTGTTCCAGCCCGTTACCCGGCTGGATATATCCTCCAGCGACATCCGCGCCAGGCTGGCCCAGGGGCGGTCTGTACGCTGGCTGGTTCCCGAGACTGTGCGGGTGATTCTTCAGGCCGGATCAGCTGCTGCATAGCCATGGACGCTGGTGAGGAATGGCAATCCGCCCGGTTGCATACAAGCGCCAGAATACTGCGGGGTTTACGAACCGCTGTCTCCGACCTGGAAGCCGTAGCGGGGATTCTCGATGACATCAGCAATGCCTGTCGCCGGGGATTTTTCACGCCGGGTGAGGACGAACGGCTGTGGGCATGGTTTGCAAGTTTCCTGAGCGTTCGGGAAGGCCTGTGGGAAATTGTGGATGGCGTTTCAGACGATCTCGGCCATGATCTTTGCCAGATTCAGACCCGGAATGAATGGCGGCTGGCGGTGCTGGGATTTACCGCCGCCGCGCTGCTGGTGCGTATGGACAAACTGTTGGTCGGGCAGGTTGCCCGAAACCCCCCGACCCAGCGCAAACTCAACGAAGCCTGCCCCCTGCATCGGATACCGCGCAAGCAGTACACGCGTATTTTCGAGTCGCTCACCAATCCCGACAATGTACTGCTGGTACTGCAGGCGCTGAATTTTTCCAGGAGCAACCGCAACAAGCTGGTTGAACTGATCGACGATGAAGCGGTGGGTGAGTTCGTGCGGGCATTGCCTGAGCTGGAACACTCCATCGATCCGGGAATTGTCCGCTACCTGTTCCGTCGTTTGCGCTACCACTGGCATGCCCTGCGGCGTCGGGGAGCGTCGGCGAAGCAGAAGTCGGCTTTCCACTTGCTCGAAGCCAGTGGACGGATGGTGGCAGAGATTGTCGACAGCGGTTTACCCAACCGGGTAGAGGCTGTTATCGATCAAATAGAGAAGATTGTGCGGCCCGGTGATGTCCTCATCACCCGCCACGACTTTGCCGCCAGCAATCTGTTCTTGCCCGGATTCTGGCCCCATGCTGCCCTGGTTATCGGAACCGAGGAAGACCGGGCGCGCATGGGTGTGGAAGTTAGCGAAGGGCAATGCAAACGCTGGCGGGGAGACAAATGCGTCCTCGAAGCCGACAGGGAAGGTGTGCTGTTCCGCTCGCTTCGGCAGACCCTGGCGGTGGATTCTCTAGTCGAGTAGATCGGCCATTGCTGGCTTTCACCCTCACAGAACCGGACGTGCGGATTTCCCGCATCCGGCTCTTCCGAGCAGGTCACCCGGATTGAGCGGGAGCCAATTGTCTGGGCG
>NZ_JBHNMF010000083.1:0-9818 GCF_048562965.1 Thiolapillus sp.
TGGCTGGTCTTACGACTTTGGTATCGTTAAATCGGGAACCTATTACTTCGAGCTTTCCCCGGAACCCGTGGATGGCCCAAAAGTCGATCCGGATACAGGCGTACACACCGTTGACGACCTGACCGGCCCTTATAACTTCCTGCTCAGAAGCACCAAGCTACCCCCTAACGGGAATTGATATGACTGCCCGACAATCAACAAAAGATGCCGTCGTCATTGGAGCGTCAACAAGATACGCTCAACAGCATTGTTATGGAGAAATGAAGGTGAAGAATTCACTAAAGAAGACTGCCCGTTGGTCTGCCCTGGCAGTGGCAATGGGGATTGCGAGCATTCCGGCATTCCAGGCGCAGGCTGCCATTTACTGGCCGGGAGGTACTGGCGACAAGAACAAGGATACCGACTTCCAGGAAGGCTACAACGACGGTCAGCAGGACTGCCGGAATACACCTCAGTCCTGTGGCGTGAAAATCCACCCCATGACTAAAAAACTGGGATACGGGGAAACCGAACCGAATGACCATATTCTCAACGCTGACGGCCTGTTGCCGGGGCAGTTCTATCATGCAAACAGCCTAGGAACTTTCGATGAGGACTGGTACCACGTCGTCACCGACAAGCCCAGTCAGAAACTCACAGTGTACTTCCTGGGTGACGAAGGCAACTTTACCGAAACCGCCGGCTGGGTGATTCAGGTGCGTGATCTGTACGGCAATATCATCGCCGCATTTGACACCACCCCCGGCGCAGGAACCGAAGGCGGCGAAGAAGGGGGTCAATTACCGACGGAAGTATCGCCGGTAGATGCCGCCAAAATCACTGAAGTCACGCTAGGCATTCTCGGAACATATTATATTTCCGTAAAACCGAAAACCGGTGGCACCGCGACAACGAAAGCAGGTGAGGGCAGCGGAAATTTGCGCGGCTACAACATCGCCATCAACCTGGAAGACACCGGACAGGTAACCGCCAACCCAAATGAAAACCGTTTCGATACGGAAACGGAACCCAATAACGACAAGGCCAACGCCGACCCGCTACGTTCGAACGTTGCCATGACAGGGGTTTTCAACCGCACCCTGATCAAACGTATCGAAGTAGAAACGCCAGCAAAAACCGAATACGTGTATTTGTACCAAGGGTGCGACACGACAGATCCTTCTACTTTACCACCAGGCCAGACTGACTGTGTGTGTGATATCACCAATAATCCCGTAACACCACCAAACCCGAATACCCCCGGGCAGTCACCCGCGGAAGCCTGCGAATCAAAGGCAAATATCACACCAGCGGAAACAAAATATGTGGGTATCTTCGCCTACGACACCGACACTTATGTCTATCACTCCGAAGGCAATGAGCAGCTGCGTATCCAGATCTGTACCCGTACCGATTGCCAATTCGAAAGAGTGCATCTGCGTATCAACAAGGACAATACCAGTATCGTTGTTATGGAAGGCCCTATCGAACCCGGCCAGACCATCGATCTGGGCGCCGCATTACAGGGTGACTACTACTTCAAGTTCACTGCAGAAGAAACCGGGGTCATATCCGACACGGGTGATTCTGAAGTAGACGAACTGCTCGGTCCCTACGACCTGCTGTTGATGAGCACAAAATACAGTCCACACGGCAACTGATACGTTCTTCCAACCCACAAAAAAGGGCGGTTGTACCGCCCTTTTTTGTGCCTGCCTGTCAATGATTTCCTGACGCGTTAACCGCAGTCCGTGCGCAGGAACTGCCTGCCTTCGACCGCTGGACCCCATACGTAGATTTCGGTGGTGGCCGCATCGCACTGGGAACAGCTTGACCCGCAGGAGGCGGCGGCCTGCAGCTTGTGCACCTTGCCTTTCCTGATCCAGACCTGCAGCATGTCCCGCGCCACGTTCGCATCCACATCGAAATGATTGACCACATCCGCCAGGGTTGCCTGCCCCCGCTGCTGCAGATAGGTTTTCAGTTCCGAAAGAATCACGGGCGTTCCGCCAGCGGGGTGACGGTAGCCACCTTGCCCCGGCTGACCCAGCGGTTCAGACCGATGATAACGATTCCCAGGAATCCCAGCAGGAGCAGTATCCACATCAGGGAAGAACCGGGGTGCCGCGACCAGGTGGCCGCCTGGTAGTACACACTGGCGGACACGTAGGCCACACTGGTCGTCCAGAAAGCCACGAATGCCGCCCAGGCGCCGCCTGCCTCACGCTTGATGGCGCCCATGGTCGCAGCACAGGGAAAATACAGCAGCACGAACAGCAGGTAGGCAAAGGCGCCGATCTGGCCGTCGAAGCGCAGCGCCATGGCGCCGAAGACATCCATGCTCACTTCCTGCTCGGCTGCCACTTCGGAAATGTCATGCACGTCTGCCGCACCCAGCCCCAGGGGATCTGTCACCAGTTCGGCAACACCCGCCAGGTTCTCGGGCACAGTGGCTGCAGCGTCTTTGATTTCCTGCCACAGATCAAACCCGGGCTCATCCATGGCAGCCCCCGAGTCCTCTACCGCCAGCCGGCTGTACAGGGTATCCAGGGTACCCACCACCACTTCCTTGGCCAGCACGCCGGAAACGATGCCCACCACGGCGGGCCAGTTGTCCTGGTGGATGCCCATGGGCGCAAATACCGGCGTGACCACCTGACTGGCTGCGCTGAGCACGGATTTGTCCGAATCTTCGTTACCGAAAGACCCGTCGGTACCGATGGAATTGAGCACGTTCAGTGCCAGCACCATTACGATGATGATCTGCCCCGCTTCCTTCACGAACACCTTCACCCGGTCCCAGGTGCGCAGCAGAACGCCTTTGAGCGTCGGCAGATGATAGGGCGGCAGCTCCATCATGAAGCCGGCGCTCTCTCCCTGCAGCAGGGTCTTCTTCATGATCAGGCCGGTGAGCACCGCCACCACGATACCGATGAGATACAGGCTGAACACCAGATTCTGGCCATTCTGGGGGAAGAAAGCCGCGGCGAACAGCACATACACCGGCAGGCGCGCACCACAGGACATGAAGGGGTTCATAAGGATGGTGAGCTTGCGCTCGCGCATGTTCTCCAGGGTGCGCGTGGCCATGATCGCCGGCACATTGCAGCCGAAGCCCACGATGAGGGGTACGAAAGCCTTGCCCGGCAACCCGATGCCACGCATGAAGCGGTCCATCACGAAGGCCGCCCGCGCCATGTAACCCGAATCCTCCAGGGCGGACAGGAACAGGTACAGCGCCGAGATGATGGGAATGAAAGTTGCTACCACCTGCAGGCCGCCACCCAGCCCGTCGGCAAGAATGACCCGCATCCACTCGGGCGCACCCCAAGAGCTGAGCAGATGGCCGAAGCCGTCCACGGCAAAAGCCCCCACGACACCGTCGAAGAAATCGATGAAGGCGCCACCGATATTGATGGTGAACATGAACATGAGGTACATCATGAACAGAAACACCGGCACACCCAGCCAGCGGTTCAGCACCACAGTGTCGATGCGGTCGGATACGGTCTTGCCCAGCTTGCCGCGTTCCTTAATCACCGTCTGGGCCAGCGCATGGGCATGGCTGAAGCGGGTATCACTGATGTGGATGTCGGCCTCTTCGCCGCTGCGGTCCTCAATGACCTTCCGCCAGTGTGCAATGCATTCCCTCGCCTGCGCGGAAAGATCCTGCGGAATCTGCTCATCGGATTCGAGCATCTTCAGGGCCAGCCAGTGACGGTTGGCGGGATTCTCTTCCGGCAGATACTGCTCCAGCTCGGCGACGGCCTGCTCCACCACTTCCTCGTTGGCCAGAGCGAATCCGCCACACTCCGCCCCCGTGGCGACCGCCAGCATGCGCGCCTTGAGTTCCGCCGTGCCCTCGCCTGTTGTCGCCACCACCGGCACCACCGGACAGCCCAGTTCCTCGGACAGCTTGTCCACATCGATGCGAATGCCGCGTTTGCGCGCCACGTCCATCATGTTGAGGGCGATGACCATGGGCACGCCCATTTCCAGCAGTTGCACGACGAAATAGAGGTTGCGCTCCAGGTTGGCGGCATCCACCACATTGATGATCAGATCTGCTTCGCGGGACAGCAGGTAGTCGCGGGTGATCTCTTCGTCCATGGACGAGGCATCCAGGCTGTAGATGCCGGGCAGGTCGATGAGCTTGACCTTGTACTGTTCCAGCTCGAACTGCCCTTCCTTGCGGTCCACGGTGACACCCGGCCAGTTGCCGGTACGCTGGCGAATGCCGGTAAAGGCGTTGAACAGGGCAGACTTGCCGCAGTTGGGATTGCCGGCAATGGCAATCGTCAGGGAAAAATCACCGCGCAGGGGCTGCGCCTGATCACAGCACCCGCCCATCAGGAAAGCTCCTCGATCAATACACGATCCGCGATATTGTGCCCCAGCGCCAGGCGGTTGCCTTCCTTGCCCACCACCACGTCGCCATTACGCCTGTGCAGCACTTCCACCTCGTTGCCCACGCTCAGTCCCAGCGCGAGCAGACGCCGGGTCAGCACACGATCGCCCTGTATGGAAACAAGACGCACGCGCTGGCCTGGTGCAACCTGGGACAAGCTCTGCTGGTTCATTGGCAGTTCAATTAGTTGAGAATGGTTCTCATTATTACACGATTGCGCATGATATGCACCTGTAATCAGGGCTGCGGACGCACGAACACCCATTGTTTGTCGTCAGAATCCTGTTCGGAATAGCGATAACCCTCGCGGTCGAAGCTCTTGATGGCTTCGGACGCTTCCAGCCGGTTGCGGATGATGTAGTCGGCCATCATGCCCCGCGCCCGCTTGGCGAACACGGCGATGATACGCGCCTTGCCGTTCTTCTCCTCCTTGAAGGCGATATTCAGCAGGCGGCCTTCGAGCAGCCTGGGCTTCACCGCCTTGAAGTATTCATTGGAGGCCAGGTTGATCAGGGTGGGCTCTTTGTGGTTCTTCAGTTCTGCATTCAGGCACTCGGTCAGACGGTCACCCCAGAACTGATACAGGTTTTCTCCCCGGGGATTCTTCAATCGGGTCTTCATCTCCAGCCGGTAGGGCTGGATCAGGTCCAGCGGTCGCAGGCAGCCGTACAGCCCCGACAACATGCGCAGATGATCCTGGGCGAAGTCCAGGTCGTCCTGTGTGTATTCCTCCACGGGAATACCGCGATACACATCACCCTTGAAGGCAAACAGCGCCGGCCGTGCGTTTTTTTCCGTGAAAGGCGTGCTGAAGGATTTATAGCGGTCCACATTCAGGTTGGCAATATTCTCGCTCACCGCCATCAGATCACGTACCTGCGCCGGGCTGAACTTGCGCAGCTCCTCGATCAGCAGCAGCGATTCATCGAGCATCTGTGGCTTTGTGATATGGGCCGCCTTTACCTGCGTTTCAAAATCCTGTCCTTTTGAAGGTGACAAAGTAATGATCATGGGTCGAGTAATCCGCTGGAAACAAGTGAATTGGGAAAAATCTCCGGCGACAGCCAACGCCAGTTATATTAGAATATCATGTTTTTCTGCATTCTCCACAATATGCGCTGTGGAGAATCTTTCCTGTCTGCTCATTCTCCCGGAAACACCCTACTCATGTTCGACCTCATTTCAAGACATTCCCCGCAAAACGCCAAGAACGACATTCTCTCCGGGCTGACCGTTGCCCTGGCACTGGTGCCCGAAGCGGTCGCCTTTGCCTTCGTCGCTCATGTTGCGCCCCTGGTGGGTCTGTACGCAGCCTTCATCATGGGACTGCTGGCCGCCGTGGTCGGCGGGCGTCCCGGCATGATTTCGGGCGCGACCGGCGCCATCGCCGTCGTGGTGGTCTCCCTGGTAGTCGAACATGGCGTGGAATACCTGTTCGCCGCCGTGGTGCTCATGGGCGCCATCCAGATCCTGTTCGGTGTGCTCAAGCTGGGTAAATTCATCCGGCTGGTGCCCCATCCCGTCTTCCTGGGCTTCGTCAACGGCCTGGCGCTGGTGATATTCATCGCCCAGCTGGAACAGTTCAAGCTCCGCGGCCCCGACGGGCAGATCCTCACGGATGCCGCGGGCCACACCCAGTGGATCACCGGACAGCCCCTGGTGATCATGCTCGCGCTGATCGCCCTGACCATGTTCATCATCGAATACCTGCCCCGCCTGACCAAGGTCATACCCTCCACCCTGGCCGCCATCATCACCGGTACGCTGATCACCCTGGGTTTCGGTCTGGAGACGTCCACCGTGGGTGACATGGCGTCCATCCAGGGAAACCTGCCCAGCTTCCATATACCGGACATCCCCTTTGATCTCGCGACGCTCAAGATCGTCTTTCCCTATGCCCTGATCATGGCTCTGGTGGGGCTCATCGAAAGCCTGCTGACCCTGAACCTGGTGGATGAGCTTACCGAAACCCGCGGCCAGCCCAACCGCGAATGTATTGGCCAGGGTGTGGCCAACACCACAACGGGGCTGTTTGGCGGCATGGGGGGCTGCGCCATGGTGGGCCAGAGCATCATCAACATCAAATCCGGCGGACGCGGCCGCCTGTCGGGTGTCAGCGCCGCCCTTTTCCTGCTGTCCTTCATCCTGGTCGGTTCCTCTCTCATCGAGCGCATTCCCATCGCCGTGCTGGTGGGCGTCATGTTCATGGTGGTCATCGGCACTTTCGAATGGTGCAGCTTCCGTCTGATCGGCAAGATCCCGCCTTCGGACACGCTCATCGGTATCTCTGTCGCCATCATTACCGTGTTTCACGACCTGGCGACGGCAGTCATCATCGGTGTCATCCTGTCGGCCCTGGTGTTCGCCTGGCAGCACGCCAAGCACATCAATGCCAGCGTCAGCACCAACCGCATGGGGGGCAAAGTCTATGAGTTGAACGGCCCGCTGTTCTTTGCATCCGTGCATCACTTCCAGGAAATCTTCGATCCGAAAAACGATCCCGATGATGTCGTTGTGGATTTCAAGAATGCCCGGGTAGCCGATCATTCGGCCATCGAGGCCATCGACAAGCTGGCGGAGCGCTACTTGAAGGAACACAAGCGTCTGCATCTGAAACATCTGGCTCCGGAATGCCGTCAGCTGCTCAAGACTGCGGGTGACCTGGTGGAAGTCAATGTGGTGGAAGACCCCAACTACCATCTGGCGGTGGACCGCAAGGATTTCGAGGAAAAAGTCTGAGATATCCCCCGTTCATTCCAGGGGGCGGATACAGTAAGATGAAAACTTTCTCACCCGTATCCACGACCGGCGAGCTGAATCCCTGATGGAAGTGAGCATAGACAACCTGAACATCATTATCGTCGCCGTACTGGTGCTGGCGCTCGGACGGCTGGTGAACAGGAAGGTCGCTTTCCTGGACAGATACAATATCCCCTATGCTGTCACCGGCGGCATTCTCTGCAGCCTGGTCGTGCTGCTGCTGGCAGCGGTGTGGAGCATCAAGGTCCATTTCGATCTGCAGCTGAGGGATCTTTTCCTGCTGTTCTTCTTCAGCACCATCGGGCTGGGCGCAAAGCTCAACACCCTGGCCCAGGGCGGCAAAATGCTGTTCATCCTGACGCTGGTCGCCCTGATGCTGCTGGTCGCACAGAATGCCGCCGGCATCGGCATCGCCCTGCTCACGGGCAACTCCCCCGGCTATGGTTTGCTGGCCGGCAGCGTGTCTTTCGCCGGCGGGCACGGTACCGCCATCGCCTGGGGACAGGTTGCCTCGGAGGCGGGACTCAAGGGCGCGGCAGAATTCGGCATTGCCTGCGCCACTTTCGGACTCATCGCTGGCGGACTGGTCGGTGGTCCCGTCGGCGGCTGGCTGATCAGCAAATATGATCTGCGTCCGGCGCCAGCATCTGCTGCCGGTACTGACGCCGGAGACACCACATCAGTCACAGGCTGCCGGGAAGTGCACATCGACGATGTGCTCGGCACCCTGCTGGCTCTTTCCGTGTGCGTCACGGCGGGCGAATGGGTCAACGAATTCCTGGCGGGCAAAGGCCTGAGCCTGCCCGGTTTCCTCACCGCCATGATGGTGGGCATCG
This sequence comes from Thiolapillus sp., assembly GCF_048562965.1. Classification (NCBI taxonomy): domain Bacteria; kingdom Pseudomonadati; phylum Pseudomonadota; class Gammaproteobacteria; order Chromatiales; family Sedimenticolaceae; genus Thiolapillus; species Thiolapillus sp. Next base: position 7,984 of record NZ_JBHNMF010000083.1, read on the forward strand.
TCATCACCAACGTTGCCGATACGGTAAAGAAGCCCCTCAACAGGATTGCCATCGAACGCGCGGGGGAGCTGAGTCTGCAACTGTTCCTCGCCATGAGCCTGATGAGCATGGATCTCATGTCATTGATGGATTCCATGGGCAAGATACTGTTCATGGTTACCGCACAGGTCATTGTAGTGGTTGCTGTCGCCGTGTTCGTGGTTTTCCGGGTGACCGGAAGAAACTATGACTCAGCCATCATGGCATCCGGCTTTTGCGGACTCGGGCTGGGTGCCACACCGGTCGCCATCGCCAACATGACGGCCCTTACGACGAAATTCGGACCTTCGATACAGGCGTTTCTGGTCATACCCCTGATCGGCGCTTTCTTCATCGACCTGCTCAACGCCGTGGTCATAAAATTCTTCATCGCCTTGCCGTTTTTCTCCGGCGGATAGTGCTTACTCTCGCCCAGTGCTATTTTCAGCCCGGGGTCGCCTATCCCTTTCCTGCTGTTGTAGAATCAGTTCACCGACAATCTGTTAAAAGAATTCATCATGCATATCAGCATCAGCGGCTTCCCGCCGGACACCACCATCGAAGAACTCCGTGAACCCCTGGAAGAATACGGCGCGGTCATCAGGGATATCACCATCGAGCCATCGAACAACGAAGACAACTATATCGCCATGGTCGATGTGGACACCGACGATACCGGCTGCAAGATACTGGCGGAAAAGATCAACGGCAGGATCTGGAAAGGCAAGAAACTGCGCGCCAGGCATTTTCTTTTCATCAAGTAGCGGAGATTTTCCGGGCTAGCGTTTCCAGGCACTGCCCACCTGGATATAGAAGGCCGCGTCTTCCGGTCCCTGCGCGATGTCCACACCCACCTGAAGCCCCAGTTTGCTGGCAATCAGGTAGCGAAAGCCCAGGCCTTTGCTGTACAACGCATCACTGTCATGCTTCCCGTTGCCCGCCCAGGTTTTGCCGACGCCACTGAAACCGACCAGCGCCCAGCGCGGATGAAACGACCAGCGCAGCTCCAGCTCGCCCAGCGCCGTACGCTTTCCCTGATAGCGCATGACCTTGATTCCCCGCATGTCGACAAAGGGATATTCATAGAAGGGCGCATCGCCATCGACCCCTTCGGTATCGCCGCGCAGTCCCATCACCCAGTCATCGCTCAGGCGCTGGTAATATTTGGCATATAGCCGGTATTTGTTGAAATTGTCATCGCCTCCCCAGGCACTGCCGTAGTTGCCCAGCTTGAGCTCCGCATACAGCCCGTCACTGGGAGTAAACATGTTGTCCCGGTCATCATAGTTCAGGCTTAGGCTGACGCCCGCAGATCGGCTGTCAAACTTCAGGGCGGGAATACCGGGAATGGGAAGGACAGAACCCAGATCAAACTTGTTCTGGGTATCCACCAGGCGATAGCTGATGCCGGCAAAGAAATGGCTTTCTCCCAGGCGGAACTGGAGTTCCTGCATCAGACCGAAAGCGGTACTCTCGAAACGCACAGGGTGTTTTCCGAGCCCCCCATTGAAGCCATAGTAGTCCATGACCACATCTGCGTAACCGGCGCCCCCGGTATAGCGTATGGTGTCTTCCCGCCAGATACCCAGATGCCCGCCACCGACGAACCAGGTGCCTTTCTCCGTTCCTCCCGCAGCCACGACGGAAACGCTGGGCGGCACCCGCCTCCCCTTTCCATTTTCCGCCTTGGTCCCCATAAACTGAAGTTTCCCAGAAATTATTCAAGCCACCATGCGCAGCAGCACAGTGACCAGAGAATTTCCGGGGGGATTGCCGGGTTTGGGGCAAACCCTGGCAAAATTCTCATCCAAAGCTGC
>NZ_JBHNMF010000084.1:0-9762 GCF_048562965.1 Thiolapillus sp.
ATTAGAAGGTGAGATGAAAAACAGCTGATATTTCTCTTTTTCATGATTGGTTTCGATACATGAGGTGTCGTATGAAGAATGCAATCAGCACGAAATGGAAAAAGTGCAGGCGAGGCAGCCTGCCGGTTCTTTGGGGGCTGTTGGGATGTTGGGCGGTGCCGGCAGTGGCAACAGAAATCTGCTCGGGTGCACCGGGTGATCTTGAAGGTGAAACTTACAGTGCCGCACAGACTACCTGCACGTCGAGTAGCAGGATTGATGCCGGACCCAATGTTATTGTCGTTTCCGGGGCGCGGCTCTCCCTGTATGCTCCTGTGGTGACGTTGAAGGGGACCGTCAGGGTGCAGGATCGGGCGCTCTTGAATATTGCACCCCGTTATACGGCATCTGTCGCCCTGAACGATACGGGCATCACAGCCTGCAGAGGTGCCGGCGCTGACGCGCTTCCATGCCCGGTTACAGGTTTCCCCGGTCAGGATGCCGAGTCCGGGCGTGACAGGACCAGCAACAATAACGCAGACGGTCATGCCGGTTTCAGTTTCACCAAGCTGTCCGCCAGTGGTAATCCCCTGCCAGCGACTGTGGCCAGCTGGTCTTGTGTCAGAGACAATGTCACCGGTCTGATCTGGGAAGTGAAGACCAGTGATGGGAGCATTCACGACAAGTCCAACACCTACCGCTGGGGAGGTAAAACCGCTCAGGGCAGCGGTTATGGTGACTATTTTACTGACTGGAATGCACTTGTCGACGGCAGCAATGCGGAGCAGCTCTGTGGTTTCTCGGATTGGCGCCTGCCGACCCGGGCGGAGCTGTAAAGCCTGGTCAGTTACAACCACTTGCCTCCGGCTCCCGCCATCGACGGAAATTACTTTCCCAATACCATCAATACGCACTTCTGGACATCGCAGCCCGGCGCGGCTGATCCGTCCATGGCATCTGAAGTGGATTTCGGCATGGGATTTTTCGGCGGTATTCCGCGCAATGTTCCGCTGCTTGTAAGGCTGGTGCGTTCAGGGCCCTGATTCATTTACTGGAGTATTCCCGATGTTTAAGTTGAATAGTCTCGAGTCTCAAAGCCTGTTGCTGGTGGCAATGCTGGCCATGGCTTCTGTCGGCGAAGCGCAGACCTGCCGCAGCGACAGTGAAATTTCTCCCACGACGCCAACAATCGATTTTCGTGACAACGGTGATGGGACGGTAACTCACAAGACCACCGGTCTGATGTGGACGAAATGCGCCCTGGGACAGACGGGTGCGGATTGTTCCGGTGGCAGTGCTGCCACCTATTCCTGGGGCGAAGCCCTGCAGGCAGCGGCAGCCAGTCGTGTGGCCGGCTATGCCGACTGGCGTGTACCCAATATAAAAGAACTGGCCACCCTCATCGAGCAGCAGTGTTTCGATCCGGCGGTAAATCTCGCGGTGTTTCCGGGGATACCAGCTTCGGATTTCTGGAGTTCATCCCCGACTACCGATTTTCCGGTCAACACGCCTGCTTCCTGGGGCGTGAATTTTGCGGAATTTGGCTACAATTTCAACTACGATCGCGACAATCTTCTGTCTCTCAGGCTGGTTCGTTCCGTACCCTGAGGATCGCAGTGCGTGTGGGAATGGCCTGATAGAGCGCGGCTGCAGCTGAGGGGTCAGTCCTGTACCGGCTCGACCAGGGTACGCAGCTTCTTGCGGGCGCGAAACAGGCGGGTGCCGGCGCCGGCCACGGAAATGCCCAGTTCGGCGGCGATCTCTTTCTGGGAATAGCCGTGGATCACCTGCAGCAGCAAGGGCTCACGATACTCTTCCGGCAGTTCAGCGATGGCATTGCGCAACACGAAGGCTTCGGTGGAGGTGTCATAGTCCTGGCGTTTCTCTTCCAGTGCCTCGGCGGGTATGGCGCTGAACTGGGGTTGGAAACGCTCGAAGCGGCGGGCGTTCTCACGGCGCAGGATGGTGATCAGCCAGCCCTTGGCAGCTTCGGGTTTTTTCAGCCGGTCCATGGCTTTCCAGGCGCGCAGCATGGTTTCCTGCACCAGGTCTTCGGCGACGGTCTTGTCATGCACCAGCCAGTAGGCATAGTGAAAAAGATCGGTCATGTGTTTGCCGATCAGGTTCTGAAAGCGGATCTCCCGAGCAGCCGGCGTTTCCGATTTGGGCAGGGTGTTGCTGAATGTGGTTGTCAGTTGGCTCATGTTCTTGCTCCGGTGATTCGTGTTTGCTTGTTCTGCAAGAGTCAATGCATAAGCCGTGCCAACATATTAACTTGTTGATTATTAAGGAATCAGCGCATTTTTAGCGGTACGGTCTGTAATAAACTGTCGTAACGAGTTGTGCAACAGATCGTGAAAATGTAACGAAACGTTATCCCGCCTTATTCATGGTGGATCGCGGATCCTGGCGCAGGTCTGGTGCGACTGAACGCCACCATGAATAAGGCGGGGTTATACCTGAAGCCCGTATTTCTTGATCTTCCGGTCCAGAGCCGGGCGGGATATGCCGAGGATCTGGCAGGTGTTGCCCTTGTGGCCGCCGGTGTGCCACAACACCTTCTGGATATGTCGTGCTTCCACCTCTTCCAGTGTCAGCAGGGTATCTTCATCTTCAGCCGGGGAAGGGGAAGACACTGTGTCCTGCGGAGCGTGAAAACGGATCAGGTCGGCGGTGATTGCGCCTTCGCGTGCCTGTACCAGGGCCTGGGTGAGCACATTTTCCAGTTCGCGCACGTTACCCGGCCACTCGTGGTGCAGCAGCAGGTCTATCGCCTGGGGATCGACGGGGGGCGCCGTGCGTTCCATCGTGCCGGCTGCGCGGGCCAGTAATGCCGCCACCAGCAGGGGGATGTCCTCCCGACGCTCCCGCAGCGGCGGCAGGTGGATATGCACCACGTCCAGCCGGTAGGCCAGGTCTTCCCTGAACTGGTCCTCCCGGGCGGCTTCGAACAGGTCGCGGTGGGTAGCGGCGATGATGCGCGCATTGACGGCTACGGCAAGAGTGCTGCCCACGGGTTCGACCACCTGTTCCTGCAGGGCGCGCAGCAGCTTGGCCTGCAGCTGCGGCGCCAGCTCGCCGATTTCATCGAGAAAAAGGGTACCGTCCTGTGCCTGCTGAAAGCGGCCGGGCTTGCTGCTGGTGGCGCCGGTGAATGCCCCTTTTTCATGGCCGAACAGTTCGCTTTCAAGGAGCGTATCGACGATGGCGGCGCAGTTGATGGCCACGAATTCACCGGGCAGCCCGCTGTACTGGTGAATAAGCCGGGCGACGATCTCCTTGCCGGTGCCTGATTCCCCGGTAATGAGCACGGTAGCCTTGCTCTGGGCGGAAAGGGCGATCTGTTTGCTCACCTCCAGCATGGCGTCGCTGCGGCCGATGAGTTCGCGGATCTGTTGTGCCGGTTGATCCTGTGTGGGCGCAGCTGTCGGGGTATAGGCCAGGGCCTTGTCCACGGCGGCCTGCAGGATGCTGGTCTTCACTGGCTTGTGGATGAAATCGGCGGCGCCGTCCTGTATGGCCTGTATGGCCAGTTCCAGGTCGTGCACACCGGTCATCATGATGATGCGAGATGCCGGGCTGATGGCAAGCAGCCGCGGGATCTGTTCATTGCCCAGGCCATCGGGCAGTTGCTGGTCGAGGAGTATCAGGTCTGGCTGCAGGGATTCGGCCTGTCGCAGGGCGGTCCGGCAATCGTGGGCCACCTGGACCTCCATGCCCTGGTCCTCGAAATGCAGGGTCAGCATCTGGCTCAGGGAGCTGTCGTCCTCGATGATCAGTAACTTGTGGGTCATTTCGCCTTCTCCGCTTTCCAGCAGCCGACAGCCAGAAACAGCCATCCTGCCAGAAAAGACAGGCCGCCGAAGGGGGTTATTACACCCAGCATGCGGGTTTGTGTGATGGCGAGCAGGTACAGGCTGCCACAGAACAGGAGTATGCCCAGTATGAAGAAACGGCCGGCCCAGCGCAGGGCGGGCAGGGGTGACTCCCTGAACAGCTGGCCCGTGGCCAGCAGGGCCAGAGCATGAAGCCCCTGGTATTGCACGCCCTTGTTGAAGATGGCGAGCATGTCGGCCGACAGCAGCTGCTTCAGTGCGTGGGCGCCGAAAGCGCCCAGGGCCACCGTAAGAAAGCCGGCGATGGCGCCGAAAACCAGAAAGCCACGTGCGCTGCTCATGTGGGCTGGCCCAGCATGTCCAGCGCTTCGGCGGCGATTTCGCGCACGTCGTCTTGGGGATCGTCCAGCAGCGGTTTGAGCCACCTGGCCGCCTCGGGTGCGCTGCTCAGTCCCAGATAATAGGCGGCGTCCCCGCGAAGGTTGGCCTTGTCATGGGTGGCGAGTTTGCCCAGTTCGGGCACCAGAGTCTTGAGCAGATCCGAGCCTGCCAATGCCTCGAAGATGGCGCCCAGGCCGAATTTCACACTGAGGGAGTCTTCTTCGTCCTGCATCATGTCCAGCAGCTGGGGAAGTGAGTCCGGATACTCTTCTATATAGGCAATTGCCTGGTCAAGCTGCTGCTGTTCCAGCAGTTCGCGGATATATTCGCCCGCCGGGGCGCCGGTGGCAGCTTTTTCCGCCCAGGATTTGAGCTCACCGGTGGAATAGCTGCCGTTGAGTTCATAGTTGCCGATGCGCATCCAGGGAACCGAGCGGGTGCCCACTTCCTGTGCCGTTTCGGGGTGGACAGCGATGTTGACCACCTCCAGCCGACCGATGTCACCGCTTTTTACCAGGTCCGAAAGGGCGTGCAGTACCGACTGGCAATGAGGGCAGCTGGGGGCGATGAGCAGCAATGCGTCTGCAGGGTTGTGTACAGGAGTTGACATGGATCAGTTCTAAGCGGTTGATTGGTCGGGGAAGGGTGCCTATTCTTGCATCTAATTGATTGATTTCCAAGGTCTATAAGTATTACAGATAAAGCCTATTTATACCTGCTGGCGGTAAAATTGTTTGGCGTTTTTGCCGCTAAGAAACTATTTTTACTCACCCTATATTGCCCTGGGCGACTTTGCGCTGTGGTTTGTGCGCCGCGTTCGAGTTCTTCCACAGAGGGTAACTAGAGATTTTTTGGAGCGAGTGAGCCCTTGGGTTTTACTTGTTCTGAATTGAAAAGAAGACCGCTTCGGCGGTGAATATTCACTGCAGTGTAAACTTAAGGAGAACTATCGATGCCTACATTTGTGCGTACCGATAAGTGCGATGGCTGCAAGGGTCAGGACAAGACCGCTTGCATGTACATTTGCCCACACGACCTCATGAAACTCGATATGGACGGTTCTGCGACCGGCCATGCTATGAAGTCTTACAACCAGGAGCCTGATCAGTGCTGGGAATGCTATTCCTGCATCAAGATCTGCCCTCAGAACGCTATCGAAGCGCGTCCCTACGCCGATATCGTACCTCTGGGTGCTTCCGTACAGCCTCTGCGCGGTACTGATTCCATTATGTGGACCATCAAGTTCCGTAATGGCACCATGAAGCGTTTCAAGTTCCCGATCCGTACTACTCCGGAAGGTTCTATTGATCCTTATGGCAACAAGCCTGCCGCTGATCTCGCGAAGATCTCCGAAGCTGGCTTCTTCAACCACATGGAGCAAAACGGCTACCGTGCTGGCGACCCCAGCGAGCTGATCTGCAAGTAATCCATAGTTGTTTGTGATCAACAGAATTTAATCTTTCAAGTATAGAGGTAATTAAAATGGCTGAATTCGGTAATCCCGATGTCGTCGAAGAAGAGGTAGATATCCTCATCATCGGCGGTGGTATGGCTGCTTGCGGTACCGCATATGAAATTGGCCCCTGGATCGACGCTGCCAAGAAGGAAGGCGTTGATATCTCCGTTAAACTGGTTGACAAGGCCGCCATGGACCGTTCCGGTGCTGTTGCGCAGGGTCTGTCCGCGATCAATACCTACATTGGTCCCGAGCAGGATCCCGCGGACTACGCCCGCATGGTTTCCAACGACCTGATGGGTATCACCCGTGACGACCTGGCTTACGACCTGGGCCGCCACGTTGACGAGTCTGTTCACCTGTTCGAAGAATGGGGTCTGCCCATCTGGAAACTGGACGAGAACGGTGAGCGTTTTGACGGCTCCAAAGGCATGACTCCCCTGAAAGACGGCGGTACTCCCGTACGTTCCGGTAAGTGGCAGATCATGATCAACGGTGAATCCTACAAGTGGATCGTGGCTGAAGCTGCGAAGAAAGCGCTGGGTGTTGATAACATTCAGGAGCGTATCTTCATCGTCAAGCTGGTCAACGACGCAAAAGACAAGAACCGCATCGCCGGTGCTGTTGGTTTCTCCACCCGCGAAGACAAAGTGGTTGTTTACAAGTTCAAGGCCTGCCTGCTGGTAGCCGGCGGCTGCGTAAACATCTTCCGTCCCCGCTCTGTTGGTGAAGGTCAGGGTCGTGCCTGGTATCCCGTATGGAATGCCGGTTCCACCTATTCCATGGCTGCAGAGGCCGGTGCTGAGCTGACTCTGATGGAAAACCGCTTCGTACCTACCCGTTTCAAAGACGGTTACGGTCCTGTTGGCGCGTGGTTCCTGCTGTTCAAATCCCAGGCCACCAACGGCGTGGGCGAACCGTACATGGTTCGCAACAAGGAAATGCTGGATGACTATCCTCCTTATGGTCAGGCTGCTGTTCCTGCATCCTGCCTGCGTAACCACCTGATGCTCAAAGAGATGAAGGAAGGCCGCGGTCCTATCTGGATGGATACCGTTACTGCTCTGGCTAACCTGCGTGAGACCCTGTCTCCTCGTGAGGTCAAGCACCTGGAAGCAGAAGCATGGGAAGACTTCCTCGACATGTGTATCGGCCAGTGCGGTATCTGGGCCGGTGAGAACATCGAGCCCGAGAAGAAGAATTCCGAGCTGATGCCTACCGAGCCGTACCTGCTGGGTTCACACTCTGGCTGCTGCGGTATCTGGGTTTCCGGTCCTGAAGATGTTGGCGCGCCGACTGACGAAGGTCTGGGCGACGGCATTCCTGAGCACCTGCCTTCCGGCTGGAACTGGGGCTACCGTGGTATGACCACAGTACAAGGCCTGTTCACCGCTGGTGACGGCGTTGGCGCCTCTGGTCACAAGTTCTCCTCCGGCTCTCACGCTGAAGGCCGCATGTGCGCCAAGTCCATGGTCAAGTTCGTCATGGACAACAAAGACTGGACTCCAGAACTGGAAACATCTGTAGATGAGCTGGTGGAAGAGATCTACCGTCCTGTTCGTAACTATCTCGAGCACAAGGACTACACCACAGCCATCGACGTCAACCCCAACTACATCACTCCCCGCATGCTGCAGTTCCGTTTGCAGAAGATCATGGACGAGTATGTAGCCGGTGTTGCCACCTACTACACCACCAACGAGCACATGCTCGACCTGGCGGAGCAGAAGCTGGAAATGCTGAAGGAAGATTCCCTGAAAATGCGTGCCAAGGACCTCCACGAGCTCCTGCGTGCATGGGAAAACTACCATCGCATCCTGACAGCGGAAGCGCATATGAAACACATCCAGTTCCGTGAAGAGAGCCGTTATCCCGGTTTCTACTATCGCATGGACAAGAACTTCGTTGATGAAGAAAACTGGAAGTGCTTCGTAAACTCCGTTTACGACAAGGAAACCAAGAAGTGGACCTGCTTCAAGCGTGCCCACAAAGATCTGGTGGACAAGTCCAAGCTGTTCAAGTAAGCCTTACTTGACAGTCTGAAGACGGGAATCCGGGCGTCGCGAGGCGCCCGGATTTTATTTTTGTACCTGTTCATTGGATAGATTTGCGTTTGGAGCCCGAACGGTAATACCATATTGGTATTACTTTATTCTGTTCAAGGTAGGATCATGCGAGTTACGAGCAAGGGCCAGGTGACCATCCCGAGAAATGTTCGGGAAGCATTGGGTATTACCCCTGAAGCAGAAGTGGACTTTGTCAGAGAAGATGACAAATTCTATATCGTGAAGACCGACAGGCCAACGGTCAAGGGTAAGTTACGCAAACTCAGGGGAATAGCATCTGCAAGCATGTCCACTGATGAGATTATGGGTCTTACTCGAGATGCAGAATGAATGGTGTTCTTGTTGATTCCTGTGTGTTGCTCGATTTGTTTACAGACGATCCGGTATGGGCTGAATGGTCTGAAAATATACTGGAAAAATACATGCAAACCAATAGCATGCATATCAACTCGATTGTGTACACAGAGGTTTCCATAGGTTTTGAGCGAATCGAAGAACTGGAAAAAGCTATTTCCGCTCTGTCGGTCAAAGTGCTGGAAATCCCTCGTGAAGCGCTGTTTCTAGCGGGAAAAGTGTTTCTAGAATACCGTAGAAACAAGGGTACGAAAAATGCGCCATTGCCTGATTTCTTTATCGGCGCACATGCCAGTGTCTCGAAGTTTGGCCTGATCACAAGAGATATCCAAAAATACAAGACTTACTTTCCACGGGTACAATTGATACACCCCCACAATATTTGAGTCTGCAAAACGCATTGCCTGGTTGAAAAGCATTGCGATTGACGCCCATACGACAGCTTTATGCCTGAGCGGCATACCGCATGACCCGAGGTCATAATGATGAGTGACGAAAAATTCGATATTCCCTTCAAGAGCCCTACCTTGCCGAAAGTGTTGTCGGAAGACAGCAAGCTGAAGTTCAGTTGCTACAAGGGTATTTCCTGCTTCAATGCCTGTTGCAAGCGTTCGGATATCACGCTTGTGCCTTATGATGTCCTGCGCCTCAAGCAGCGCTTCGGCATGACATCCGAAGAATTCCTCGACAAATACACCGTGCCCTATCCCATGGATCAGGATCAGGTGCCTGGCCTCAAGATGAAAGTCCATGACGATGGCGCCTGTCCGTTTCTGGATGAAGAAACGGGCTGTACCGTCTATGAAGACCGCCCTACAGTGTGCCGCTACTATCCCCTGGCGGTGCTGAACATCCGCGAAAAAGATTCCAGTGAGCCACAAATCCAGTATTCCCTGGTGGTCGAAGAGCACTGCAAGGGCCACGAGGAAGACCGTGAGCTGACGGTAGAGGAATACCGCCAAGAGCAGGGCTGTGATGAATTCGATTTCTACAACAAGGAATGGTACGAACTGATCCTGAAGAAAAAATCCGCCGGCCCCGGCGTGGGCAAACCCAATGAGATGAGTCTGCAACTGTTCTTCATGGCCTCATACAATACCGACATGTTCCGCCGCTTCGTCCTCAGCGACAAGTTCCGCGCCAGCTACGATATTCCCGAAGAGACCTACGAGCAGATCGAAAAGGACGATGTAGCCCTGCTGCAGTTTGGCTACAAACTCATGCGCCAGGCCCTGTTCGGCGAGAAAATCATCCCTGAAAAACCCGGTGTCTGGGAAAAGCGGGTGGAAGAGCGACGGGAAATCTGGGAAGCCCGCACCCAGGCCGAGATAGAAGCCCGCAACAAGAAAGTCGAAGAACAGATGCGCAAGGAAACCTGACCTTCACCGTGCTCCGTACCCCCTCTCCCTTTGGGAGAGGGCTGGGGAGAGGGAAACCATATCATGCAGCCTGCTACTTTGTTAAAGTAGAAAAAGCAGCCGAATGGACATAGAGCATATTATCAATTCAATTCGGAACAGTCGGGTAAGAATTACTGACCATGCTGATGAAGAGGCATTTGATGATAACCTGACATATGAGGAAATATACTCGTCAGTAATTCAAGGTGAAATTATTGAAGATCTGAAGTTTCCCAGAAATTATTCAAGCCACCATGCGCAGCAGCACAGTGACCAGAGAATTTCCGGGG
>NZ_JBHNMF010000085.1:0-9673 GCF_048562965.1 Thiolapillus sp.
ATGGTTTTCTTATGTATCAATGCTTTAAGATCATAATTGTACCATCCTGCACCGGATTTCTCATCGTCTTTTTTCGGTTTTTCAATTGAATTTCAATGACTTGGCATTTATAGACGGGAACGACTTAGTAAAAAATTTGCATGACAGTTCATCAACTTACTTCGGCTTCAGCCGCCACCATGAATAAGGCGGGACAACTTCACTTTCTCGGTGAAACGGACCGCAGCAATGCCCACAAGTTTCTATAATGTGGCCAACCCTGCAACACGAGATGGAGTTAACAGCATTGTCCCAGGTAGACCAGTTTGAAAGCGTTTTCCGTTCGGCCTACAAGGCGGTCTTCACCTACAACCCGGTGAAACTGCGCAGCATTCTCCTGGTTACCGATCTCGGTGGTCCAGATGCCCGGGCTTACCTGGACAAGGTGAAAACCTTCATCGAACAGACCCGTGACGCCAGCCACTGCGACTATTTCCTCGTCCAGGGATCGGAATTCAACACTACCGGCGACCTGCTCGAACTGATCCCCCGTTACCAGCCTGACCTGATATGTACCTATCGCAACCTGCACAGCGGCGCCTGGCGTTTTCCCCATTCCCTGGGTGAACACCTCGATGTGCTGCTGCAGCGTACCGACATACCGGTCATGGTGCTGCCCCATCCCCAAGCCGGTTACCAAGCGGACCATGCCCTCCAGGACACTTCCGAAGTCATGGTGGTTACCAACATGCAAGCTGTCAATGATCCTCTCATCAATCATGCTGTGGCATTCAGCCGTCCCGCAGGAAATCTCTACCTGACCCATGTGGAAGACATCTCGGTATTCGAACACTACATGGACGCCATCTCCAAGATCGATGTCATCGATACCGACCTGGCAAGGGAACGTCTGCATGATCAATTGCTGAAAGAACCCGGTGACTACTTCGATTCCTGTTCCAGAGTGCTGAAAGCGCGTTTTCCGCAACTGAGCATACGTTCCCTGGTGAATTTTGGTGAACTGGTTGCCGAATACCGGCATCAGATAGAGTCTCTGCAACTCGACCTTCTGGTACTCAGCGCCAAGGATGAACGCCAGCATGCCATGCACAGTGTGGCCTATCCCCTGGCAGTGGAACTGCGCCAGATTCCCCTGCTGCTGCTGTAAGGAAGGTTGACTATGGAAAGCGCACATCACGCCGTATCGGCAGGAACGACCTATCTGTTCGCCACCATCCTGGCCGCCATGATCCTTGCCCTGGCCCTGGCCCTGGAGGAGAAGCTCCATGCCAGGAAGTCGCTCATCGTCGGTTTCTTTGCCATCGGCAGCCTGTTGCTGGCTTCCATCTTCGGTTTCATGCCTTTCGGCGATATCATCATTCCCGGCGGGCAACGGCTGCATATGCCCATCTACATCGAAGCCGTGGACTGGGAAGTCATCGCCATCATCATCGGCTCCAGCCTGTTCGTGGATGTCACCTCCCGTTCCGGGCTGTTCAGCTGGATCGCCATCAGGCTCACCAAGGCATCCGGTGGCGACCCCCTCAAGCTGCTGTGGTACTACGGCAGCATGACCGTGTTGTTCTCGGCCGTGTTGAACAACGTGACAGCCATGATCATCGTGGGATCCCTGACCGGCGTTTCCCTGAAGAAGCTGGGGTAGGACAGGATGATGCTGGGATTTCTGCTCATCGAAGGCCTGCTGACCAACATCGGCGGCCTGCTGACACTGATCAGCTCTGTACCCAATATCATCGTGGGTAATGCTGCGGGCATCAGCTTCGTCACCTTTTTCATCAAGGCCAGTCCCTATGTCCTGGTCGCTACCGTCGCCACCCTGCTCCTGGGTGCCAGACTGTTCCGGATCGGATCCCTGAAATCCGACTCCGACCGGCAGAAGGCGGCAGCACTCATCGACAGCTTCGACGAAAGAGACGGCATTCACAGCATGCCCTTCTTCTGGTTCTCCACAGCGGCGCTGGTGGCCTTCATCCTGACGATTGCCACCACTTCCATTACCCCGGTGATCAGGGATCTTGGCATGGGTTTCGTCGCCATGGCTTTTGCCGTTGTCGTGCTGGCAAGGTTCAAGCACGAGGTGAACGAATTCTACCGGGCGGTGGACTGGGATCTGATCCTGTTCTTCATGTCCCTATTCGTGGTCATCAACGTCATGGAACACGCCCAGGTGCTGGCGCTCATTGGCAAAGGAGTTGCCTGGATGATCGGTGAGGGTGACAGCGCCACGGGCACGGCCGCCCTGCTGATCGCTTCTTCTGTTTTCAGTTCCGTGACCGACAATATCCCCTTGGCAGCCATGCTGGCCAAGATCCTGACCAGCCTGAATATCCCCGGCGATTCCTCCCTGTGGTGGTCCGTGGTGTTCGGCGCCAACCTCGGCGGCAATATAACGCCCATTGGCAGCGCATCTACCCTGGTGGCAGTCACCATCATTCATAAATATCAGCTGAAACTCAGTTTTGGCGGCTTTGTCAGACTTGCCGTGCCCTACGCGCTGATGCAGATCGTGCTGGCAACAGCCTATGTGCTGCTGGTGCTATAGCATACCCAGCAGCTTCAGCATCCAGGGAAGCAGCACCGCAGTGGTCAGGGCAGACAAGGCCATGGCCAGCCCGGAAAAAGCCCCCATCTCCCGGTTGAGCTGAAAAGCCCTTGCCGTACCCATGCCATGAGCGGCAATACCCAGCGCCACGCCTTTCACCGCATCATCTTCGATACGCAGCAGCCTGAACAGGGTGGTGCCTATGACGGCACCAATGATGCCTGTTGCCACCACCAGCACGGCGGTGAGCGATGGCAGGCCACCAATCTGCTCTGATATACCCATGGCAACGGGTGTGGTTACCGACTTGGGCGCCAGAGACAGCTGGGTCTCGATACTGGCGCCAAGCACCCAGGCGATACCCAGCGAACTCAAAGCACCAACCACGGCACCAATGATCAGCGTAATCAGCAAAGGCAGCATACGCTGGCGTATCTTGGCGCACTGCTGGTAGAGCGGTACCGCAAGCGCGACAGTGGCCGGTCCCAACAGGAAATGCACGAATTGTGCACCTTCGAAATAGGTGCCGTAAGACACATCCGTCAGCTGCAGGAAGGTGATCAGGGCGGCGATGGCCGTGACGACCGGGTTGAGCAGGGGATTCCGGTTCGCCAGCAGGTACAGCCGATAGCCCATACTGTAGGCCACGAGCGTTACAGTCAGGCCGATCAGCGGCGTGGTCGAGAGATAGACCCAGATGGTCGCCAGATCAGGTTCAGCCATCTTCTGGCACCCTGGATGAGAACAGCCGGGTTGTGGCCTGCATGACCAGAGCGCTGACCGACAGGGTGATTAGAGTACCCAGGAACAGTGCCGCAACGATAGGCAGCCACTCCTGTTTCAGCCGTTCGAGATACACCATCATGCCCACGCCGGCAGGCACGAACAGCAGGGACAGATGATTCAGCAGGACGTGAGAAGACGAATCGATGGAAGCAGGAATTCCCTTGCGCAGCAACAGTGTCAGAAACAGCAGCACCATACCGAGTACGGGGCCGGGCACCGGCCACTGCAGCATATGTACACCAATTTCACCCACCAGCTGGTAGATCAGCAGCAGAGTCATGCCGTTGAGAAAGGTCATGTAGTGTTTTCCCCTGCCCTACATCAGGCGTATGGGCTCTTCTTCCATGAGTTGCAGCAACCGGGAAGCCAGCTGCAGACCGTACTCGGTAAACTGCTCCAGATCTCCCGGAAACTCGTCAGACCCCATGTCCCGCTCGTCGTCGCCATACAACACCCGCACCCGGTATCTCCCGTTTTCCCTTTGGTTGGGCGGGTTTTCCTCCGATGTGACATACAGCAGGGGATCTGTTTCGGAGACATCCACAAAAGCCATGATGTATTTGTAGTTCACCGGATCCTTGCTTTCTATCTCCCCAAGAACCACAACGGAAAAATTGTCGATTTCATAGCGGCGTTTGGGGACTGCTGTCTTGATATGTGGCGCTGGCATAGATCTTCATCCGGTAAATGCATTACAAAAATAGGGATTGAAATTCACTCCCGTTAGGCCCAAGATAATAACATAGTAAATTACTCAACTATTAACCTTTTGACGGACAATTCATGAGCGCGAAACAGGAAACAATGGAAGACCTGGTAAAAGCCGGATACGAACATGGTTTTGTCTCGGATATCGAGTCGGAAACCCTGCCTCCTGGACTGAACGAGGATACCATTCGATTCATCTCCAGGAAAAAGAATGAGCCCCAGTGGATGCTGGATTATCGTCTGAAAGCCTACAGACACTGGTTGCAGATGGAAGAGCCGGATTGGGCGCATTTGCGCTACGATCCCATCAATTTCCAGGATATTTCCTACTTTTCGGCCCCTAAAAAGAAAGGAGAAGGGCCAAAAAGCCTGGACGAAGTGGATCCGGAACTGATCGCCACCTATGAAAAGCTGGGCATACCTCTGGAAGAGCAGAAAGCCCTAGCGGGTGTTGCCGTGGATGCCGTTTTCGACAGTGTCTCGGTGGCCACCACCTTCCGCAAGCAGCTGGCGGACGTAGGCGTCATTTTTTGCGCCATTTCGGAAGCGATCCATGAATATCCTGAACTTGTCCAAAAGCATCTCGGCTCCGTGGTGCCCCATACGGACAATTTTTTCGCCGCATTGAATGCCGCCGTGTTCAGCGATGGCACCTTCGTCTATATACCCGAAGGCGTACGCTGCCCCATGGAGCTTTCCACCTATTTCCGTATCAACGAAGCCAAGACCGGCCAGTTCGAACGCACCCTCATCGTGGCGGAGAAAGGCAGCCGGGTGAGCTACCTCGAAGGCTGTACCGCACCCATGCGGGACGAGAACCAGCTTCACGCTGCAGTGGTCGAACTCATTGCCATGGAGGATGCGAGCATCAAGTATTCCACGGTGCAGAACTGGTACCCCGGCGATGAAAACGGCATCGGCGGCATCTACAATTTCGTCACCAAGCGCGGAGACTGCCGCGGCGACCGCTCGCATATTTCCTGGACTCAGGTGGAAACCGGTTCGGCCATCACCTGGAAATATCCCAGCTGCATCCTGCAGGGCGACGATTCGGTGGGCGAATTCTATTCCGTGGCCGTAACCCGGGGTTACCAGCAAGCCGATACCGGCACCAAGATGTACCACATCGGCAGGAACACGCGCAGCACCATCGTCTCCAAGGGCATCTCTGCCGCTCATGGCCAGAATGCCTACCGGGGACTGGTGCGCATGGGAACCAAAGCAAAGAACGCCCGCAATCATACTCAGTGCGACTCCCTGCTTATTGGTGATCAGTGTGGTGCGCACACGTTTCCCTATATCGAGGTTCGCAACCCCACGGCCAAAGTGGAACACGAGGCCACCACTTCCAAGATCAGCGAGGACCAGCTGTTCTATTGCCGCCAGCGCGGCCTGAAGGAAGAAGATGCAGTGTCCATGATCGTCAACGGTTTCTGCAAGGAAGTGTTCAATGAACTGCCCATGGAGTTTGCCGTGGAAGCGCGCAAACTGCTGAACATTACCCTTGAGGGAGCAGTCGGATGATGTATGGAAACACCGTGGGCCGGGCCTCTGCCAAGTACGGGACAGTGAGTGCAAGCGATTCCTGTAGGTCGGGCTTTCAGCCCGACAGACCCGGGATTGGCTCAACGGTCATATCGGAACCGCTGGCATGTTCCCGCGGGGAATCGATCAGCGGCATCCTACCATGAACCGGTTGTTTGTCGGACCGAAGTCCGACCTACATTAACTAAATAATATCAGTATTTTGGAGCAATAATATAATGCTTAGCATTAATAACCTGCACGTCAACGTGGGCGGCAAGGAAATTCTCAAGGGCCTGAACCTGGAAGTGGGTAAAGGCGAAGTCCATGCCATCATGGGCCCCAACGGTTCGGGCAAGAGCACCCTCTCCTATGTCCTTTCCGGGCGCGAGGGTTATGAAGTCACGGGCGGTGAAGTCCTTTTCGAGGGCCGCAACCTGCTGGAAATGGAACCCGAAGAACGTGCCTGGGCAGGGATCTTCCTCGCCATGCAGTATCCGGTGGAACTCCCCGGCGTCAACAACATGACTTTCCTGCGCGAATCCCTCAACGCCATCCGCAAAGTCCGGGGAGAAGAAGAACTGGACGCTGTGGCTTTCATGAAACTGATACGCGAGAAAGCGGCCACCGTGAAACTCGACGACAAGCTGCTGAAGCGCAGCGTCAACGCCGGTTTCTCCGGCGGCGAAAAGAAACGCAACGAGATCCTCCAGATGGCGCTGCTGGAGCCAAAGCTGGCCATTCTGGATGAGACAGATTCGGGCCTGGACATCGATGCCCTGCGTATCGTGGCCGAAGGCGTCAACCTGCTGCGCAACCCCGAGCACTCCATCATCATGATCACTCACTACCAGCGCCTGCTGGACTACATCCAGCCGGACTTCGTTCATGTACTGGCCGACGGCCGCATCATACGTTCCGGCGGCAAGGACCTGGCCCTGGAACTCGAAGACAAGGGGTACGGCTGGGTGCTGGAGGAGTACGCGGCATGAACCCGGTTGCGACAAACCACTGGGCCAGGGAACTGGTGAAGCAGAGTATCCCCGCGCCCGCAGACTGGCTGGGCGAACTGCGTAACAAGGCAAACGATCAGCTGGACAGCCTGCCCCTGCCCCGCCGCAAACTCGAAGCCTGGCGCTACAGTCGCGTGGATGCGCTGCTGAAGCAACAGTTCACACCGGTTGTTCAGGCACCCGACTGCACTTCCCTGCCCCGGCCCGAAAGTGAAAGCCCTTACATGCTGGTGTTCGTGGACGGCTGGCTCAGCCCCGCCCTTTCCCGCATCGACGACCTTCCCGGTGAGGTTACGCTGAAAAGCATTCACCAGGCACTCAATGACGGTGATGCGCTGTTACAGCAATACCTGGGCACGCTGGCAAACGCAGGTGAAAACCTGTTCACCGCACTGAACACCGCGCTCATCAATGACGGCCTGTTCCTGCACATTCCTGCCAGTGTCCGCCTCGAAGCCCCCGTCGAAGTGTTCTATCTAAACTCGGCTTCCGAACAGGCACTGCTGGTGCAGCCACGCAACCTGCTGGTGCTGGACGAAAGGTCAGAAGCCACCGTCATCGAGCATTTCCTTGGTGATGAGGGTAAAACCTATTTCCACAACAACATCACTGAAGTGCAACTGCATGGCGATGCAAAGCTCTCTCATTATCGCATCCAGGATGAAAGCAGCAGTGCCTGGCACCTGAGCAACCTGTACCTGCAGCAGGGAGAAAAAAGTCACTATCACGGCATTACCCTTTCCTTCGGTGGCAAGTGGGCGCGCACGGATTACCGTAGCTCGTTCAGCGGACCACAGGCAGATTGTGATCTGCGGGGACTGTACGTGGTGGGTAATGACCAGCTCAGCGACTTCCACCTGGACATTCATCACAACCAGCCGGCCTGCAACAGCCGCGAGCAGTTCAAGGGACTGCTGTACGGCAAAGGGCGTGCCGTTTTCGACGGACGCATTCTGGTGGACCAGGTCGCCCAGCTTACCGATGCCCAGCTTACCAACGATAACCTCATGCTCACACGCAACGCCGAGGTGGACACCAAGCCCCAGCTCGAGATCTACGCCGACGACGTGAAGTGCAGTCATGGCACCTCCGTGGGCCAACTGGATCCTCAGCAAATCTTCTATCTGCGCTCACGGGGTATTGAAGAAAGCGCCGCGACCCACATGTTGTGTCAGGGATATGCGCAGGAAGTCATCGAGCACATCCATCTGGGAAGTCTGCGCGAACAGGCTCTCAAACGCTTGCAGGACACACTGGAAAAACTGCCGGAATGACGAACGCTGATATACAGGACAATGCCCTTGAACAACAGGTCATTGAAGCCATAAAGACCGTGTACGACCCGGAAATCCCGGTGAACGTCTATGACCTCGGGCTGATCTACGACATCGCCATCGATGCGGACCATCGGGCGCACATCCGCATGACACTCACCGCGCCTGCATGTCCGGTAGCCGGTATTCTACCGGGCCAGGTCGAATCCGCCGTAAAACAGGTGGATGGCATCACCGATGCGGATGTGGAACTGGTTTGGGATCCGCCCTGGAGCCAGGATCGCATGAGCGAAGAAGCCCAGCTGGCACTGGGGCTGTATTAATTAACCCGGCGACCAAATATGTCGCCGGGTTAATATAACGGAGAGAGAACATGAACATCCAACTGACAGAAAACGCCGCACAACACATCAGGAAAATGCTGGCCACACAGGACGATGCCATCGGCCTGCGTCTGGGCACGAAAAAGTCCGGCTGCACAGGGTTTGCCTATGTCGTCGATTATGCCGATGGAGTAAATGAACACGACCGAGTATTCGAAAGCCGGGGTGTAAAACTTGTCGTGGACGAAGAGAGTATGCCCTTGCTAGACGGTCTGGAGCTGGATTTTACCAGCAACAACCTGCTGAACCAGGGGTTCGAGTTTCACAACCCCAACGTCAAGGACACTTGCGGCTGTGGAGAATCCTTCAACGTATGAGCATGAACCTGGATGAAATCGTCGATATCTTCGACATCCTGGGTGACTGGGACCAGCGCTACCAGTACCTGGTGGAACTGGGTGAAAAACTGCCGCCCATGCCGGAAGAACTGAAGACGGAAGAGAACAAGGTAAAGGGCTGCATGAGCCAGGTCTGGGTACATCCCTACCGGGATGAGGAACATCCCGAACGCATCCATTTCCATGGCGATTGCGACACCAGCATCATCAAAGGCGTGCTTGCACTGCTGATTCAACTGGTGGATGGCAAGACTGCCGAAGAAATCCAGCAGCTGGACGTGGATGAATTCTTCAGCCGTCTAAAGCTGGACGAACACCTCTCGCCCAACCGCCATTTTGGCATCTATGCCCTGGTGGAACTGATGAAGAAACAGGTGGCTGATCTTCAGTAGATAGCCACATACATCGCCGTGATGCGATCCATCTGTTTCAGGATATTGTCTAGTGAACGCGTCACGAGGGATGGAATGAATTTTCCGCCACGGATACTGAAACTGATTTTGAAGGTGTTCCAGTCGGTCTGCACCTTGTCCAGCGCCTCATTGATTTCCGGCGTATTCTCAGGAGCCTTCTTCAGGGTTTCCAGGGCGTCGCTGAACTCCTTTACCGCCTTGTCGCACTCGGCGCAGTATTCGTCCGTATCCAGCCCCCAGGCCTTGAAAACGTAGAACTTCGCGATCCGCTGGGAAAACATCCGCTGGCGGTCGGAAATATTGATGAGGCGCCCCTTGCTGGTACCGGAGCGCTCCTCCAGTAAAGTGACGAACCGGTTGGAATACTTGAGCATCTTGTCTGCGATGGCATTCACCTGCGGCGCCTGCTGCAGATTCGGTTCCGTCTTTACCAGCAACCTGTATGGTAAGCGCCCAAGAATCCACACCTGTTTTCCCCACCTGACCCTGTGCAGACTTTCTCCTGGAATTTCACGACATAGGAGAAATCGATGGACATGTCTGATGCCACCGAAGGTGCGCCGTTCTGGCAGTGTAACTACTCACCCCTATCAGCATAGAGCTGTCCCGAAAAGGCCATTTGAATGGCGACCAGCGGATTGTATCCCTGATTTGCCATGGTCTGCAGGTAACTGGAGATGCGGCAATAGGCC
>NZ_JBHNMF010000086.1:0-9665 GCF_048562965.1 Thiolapillus sp.
GCGCCAGCTCTACACCGGATACTTGCCAGGGACTCTTGATTCCCAGTATCTGGGCGTATAGGTCTTTGTCTCTCATAGGGGATTACGATAATCTACCCACTCCATTTGGGGAAGAGCCTTATTATTGAGTACCGATGCCAAGCTGACCCCGGAACAGATCATCGAAGCCTATGGAGAACGCTGGTCGATTGAATCGATGTTCAATCAACTGAAACTCTCCTGGGGCTTGAAAGAGGCCTGGCAACAAACCCGCCAGACGCTGCATCGTTGGGTGCACCTGACCTTGGTGGGTTATGGTCTGATCCAATTATTGGGCTATCTGGATGATCAGACCGTCAGGCAACTGTGTTGCCATTCGCCCTGGCGAAAGGACAATCCCACAACGGCAGGGCAGATCCGTAAAGGACTGCTACTGATTTTTCACCATGTCCCTGTCCGGCAGTGGTGGAACCGTAAATGCAGAAAATTCGAACCGCCCAATTGGCGAGGAAGTGAGCAGGATGCAGCAATCAGCGTATAGAACAAGCTCTAACGGGCAGTATGAACAAAATAGCAACTTTATTTCACCCGAAAATATACGGTGGAACAATGTTGCTTACTCTAAACTCTAGTAAAGGGAAAACAGCTCAAGAATCACTTTGTTCCTGTGGCGGCGATGTGCTTTCAAGGGCCTTTTTGTCGGATAGTTGTGGAAACCCTGGGACGAATTCCTCGTTCCGGTGCTAGAATAATCGCCCCATGGAACCCCGCTTTGTACACCTGCATCTGCACACCGAATACTCCATGGTGGATAGCGTGGTGCGCATCAAGTCCCTGGTGGCAGCCCTTACAGATCAGGGCATGCCGGCCGTGGCGGTCACCGACCAGTTCAACCTGTTTTCCCTGGTCAAGTTCTATCGTGCCACCACAGGCGCGGGCATCAAACCCCTGTTCGGCGTGGACCTGCGGCTGCTCAATCCCGAGCAGGTCAATCAGCCGGACCGCCTGCTGCTGCTGGCACAGAACGAAACCGGGTATCGCAACCTGCGCGAACTGGTCTCCCGTGGTTACCAGCAAGGCCAGCACCTGGGCAAACCTACCCTGGCCAGGGAATGGCTGGATGAGGAGAGCTGCCAGGGACTCATCGCCTTGTCCGGTGGCAGGGACGGAGATGTGGGCCGTGCTCTGCTGGCGGGCAACGATTCCCTGGCTAACGAGTTGCTGGATTACTGGCTGAAGCTGTTCGGTGACCGCTATTATCTGCAACTGGTGCGTACAGGACGTCCCAACGAAGAGGATTGCCTGCATGCCAGCGTAGATCTGGCACAGCGACGTGCCGTTCCCGTGGTTGCCACCAACGAAGTGTGCTTCCTCAAACCGGAAGACTATGCCGCCCACGAGGTGCGTGTGTGTATCAATCAGGGGCGGACCCTCGATGATCCCCGCCGCCCCATGGACTATTCGCCAGAACAGTATTTGCGCACGGAAGAGGAAATGGCGGAGCTGTTTGCCGATATCCCTGAAGCGCTGGAGAACAGCGTCGAGATTGCCCGGCGCTGCAACATCGGCATGACTTTCGGCAAGGACTACCTGCCGGACTTTCCCGTGCCTGAAGGCCTTACCATGGACGAGTTTTTCCGTCAGCTCTCACAGAAAGGGCTGGAGGAGCGCCTGAACAAGGTTCTCGATCCGGTGGCTGCGGATTTTTCTGAGAAGCGCAAGCCCTACGATGAGCGCCTGGAAATCGAGCTGGAAGTGATCATTGACATGGGGTTCCCCGGTTATTTCCTCATCGTGGCTGATTTTATCCAGTGGGCCAAGGACAACGACATTCCCGTAGGGCCGGGCAGGGGTTCCGGTGCAGGTTCCCTGGTGGCCTATGCCCTCAAGATCACGGATCTCGATCCCCTGGAACATGAATTGCTGTTCGAACGCTTCCTCAACCCGGAACGGGTTTCCATGCCGGATTTCGATATCGATTTCTGTATGGACAGGCGTGACGAGGTCATCGACTACGTGGCCGAGAAATACGGTCGGGATGCGGTCTCCCAGATCATCACCTACGGCTCCATGGCGGCAAAAGCCGTGGTGCGTGACGTGGGTCGTGTGCTGGGCCATCCCTACGGTTTCACCGACCGGATCGCCAAGATGGTGCCTTTCGACCTGGGCATCACCCTGACCAAGGCTCTGGAGGAAAGCGAGGAACTGAAACAGGCCTACCAGGACGACGAAGAAGTCACTCAGCTCATCGACATGGCCCTGCAGCTCGAAGGCCTGACGCGTAACGCGGGCAAGCACGCCGGCGGCGTGGTGATCGCACCGGGCAAGCTCACGGACTTTGCCGCCCTGTATTGTGAGGCGGATGGCAGCAATCTGGTCACCCAGTTCGACAAGAATGACGTGGAAGCCGTGGGCTTGGTGAAGTTTGACTTCCTGGGGCTGCGCACCCTGACCATCATCGACTGGGCGCTGAAGACTATCAACGGCCAGCGCAAACTGGCCGGGCTGCAACCGGTGGATATCAATGCCATACCCATGGACGACCCCGATTCCTTCGCCCTGCTCAAGTCGGCGTCGACCACGGCGGTGTTTCAGCTCGAATCCCACGGGATGAAGGAACTCATCCGCAAGCTGCAGCCGGATTGCTTCGATGAAATCACCGCGCTGGTGGCCCTCTACCGTCCCGGCCCCCTGGGTACCGGCATGGTGGATGATTTCATTACCTGCAAGCATGGCCATCAGGAAGCCAAGTACCTGCATCCCAGCCTGGAGCCCATCCTCAAGCCGACCTACGGTGTGATCCTCTACCAGGAACAGGTCATGCAGATCGCCCAGGTGCTGGCGGGCTATTCCCTGGGCGGCGCAGACCTGCTGCGCCGGGCCATGGGCAAGAAAAAGCCGGAAGAAATGGAAAAGCAGGGTGAGATATTCCGTAAGGGCGCAGTGGAACGGGGCGTGGATGAGGCTCTGGCGACGCAGATATTCGATCTCATGGCCCATTTCGCCGGATATGGCTTCAACAAGTCCCATTCGGCCGCCTACGCGCTGGTTTCCTACCAAACCCTGTGGCTCAAGGCCCATTATCCGGCCGCCTTTATGGCGGCGGTGCTTTCGGCGGACATGGACAACACGGACAAGGTCGTGCACCTCATCGAGGAATGCCGGGAGATGAAGCTGGATGTGCTGCCGCCCCAGGTGAACCGTTCGCAGTACCAGTTTACGATAGGCAACGATGACCAGGTCATCTATGGTCTGGGGGCCATCAAAGGCGTCGGGGAATCGGCCATCGAAGGCATCATCGAGGCGCGCACCGAAGGTGGTTCTTTTCAGGATCTGTTCGACTTCTGCCGCCGTATCGACCTGCGAAAATGCAACCGGCGGGTGCTGGAGTCTCTGATTCGTGCAGGCGCACTGGATGAGATGGGCTGCAACCGCGCCACGCTCATGATGCAACTGCCCCTGGCGCTGAAGATGGCTGAACAACACCATGCGCTGCAGGCCGCCGGCCAGAGTGACCTGTTCGGCCTGAGTGAACCCGAGGCGCCACCGGCCATGGGCATCATTCCCGACGACGTGGATGACTGGAGCGATGAGCAGCGTCTGCGTGGCGAGAAGGAGACGCTGGGTCTGTTTCTTACCGGACACCCCATCGATTTCTATGAACCGGAGCTGAAGGGACTGGTCAGCCGCATCGGCAGCCTGTCCCTGGACGACAGCCAGAAAGGTTACGGTCGGGGCAAGGATGTCACGGTTGCAGGCCTGGTGATGGCGGTGAACAAACGCGCCACCCAGCGGGGCATGATGGCCAGCGTATTGCTGGATGACAAGACCGGCCGCATCGAACTGACTCTGTTCAACGAAGCCTTCGAATGCTGCAAGGACCTGCTCATCGTCGACAAGGTGCTGGTGGTACAGGGCAAACTGGTACATGACGAATACCGTGGCGGTCTGGGGCTGCGTGCCGAGGAAGTGAGCAGCTACGAGGTTTTCCGCGAACAGCGACTGGCAGCGATGGATCTGATGGTCGACGAGCAGTTTATACGCAGCCAGAAGTGGACTGCGGTGGATCTGCGCAACCGCTTGCGGGAATTGCTGGAAGATTTCCGGGGCGGCAGCGTTCCCCTGTGCATCCGTTACCGGCGGCAGGATGCCACAGCCCTGATACGGCTGGGTGATGCCTGGAGCGTGACACCTTCCGATGAACTGCTGTGCCGCCTGCGGCAGCTGTTAGGAGAAAATGGCGTGGCGCTGCATTTTGCCGGGAAAACGGTTAATGATTCCGTGGCAATTGGGGTATGATAGGCGTCATCTGCAACCTGTGAGCTGCCTCTATGGATCTCAACTTTCTCGAATTCGAACAACCGATTGCCGAGCTTGAAGCCAAGATCGGTGAACTGCGCCTGCTGGGTGATGACGCCGAGATCAACATCCAGGAAGAAATCGAACGTCTGGAAGAAAAGAGCCGCAAGCTCACAGAATCCCTTTTTTCGGCATTGAATCCCTGGCAGATATCCCAACTGGCGAGGCATCCGCTGCGACCTTACACCCTCGACTATATCGAGCGCATCGTCGATGATTTCGAAGGTCTGCATGGCGACCGCTCTTTTGCCGATGACCAGTCCATTGTTTCCGGCATCGGGCGCATCGACGATCGTCCGGTTATGATCATCGGCCATCAGAAGGGCCGGGATACCAAGGAGAAGCTCAAGCGCAACTTCGGTATGCCGCGGCCGGAAGGTTATCGCAAAGCGTTGCGCATGATGGAAACGGCAGAGCGCTTCAAGCTGCCCATCCTCACGTTCATCGATACTCCTGGCGCCTATCCCGGCATCGATGCCGAAGAGCGGGGACAGAGCGAAGCCATCGCCAGAAACCTGCGGGAAATGGCGGGGTTGCGCACGCCCATCATCGCCACCGTGATCGGTGAAGGCGGTTCTGGAGGGGCTCTCGCCATCGGCGTGGCAGACAAGCTCATGATGCTGCAGTATGCCACCTATTCAGTCATTTCGCCCGAAGGCTGCGCCTCCATCCTGTGGAAAAGCGCAGACAAGGCATCCCAGGCAGCCGAGGCCATGGCCATCACTTCCGACAAACTCATGGAGCTGGCGCTGATTGATGGCATCGTGCCGGAACCTCTGGGGGGAGCGCACCGTGATACGGATGCCATGGCCGCCAATCTCAAACAGGCCCTGCTACAGTCCCTTGAGCAGCTGCAGGGAAAATCCCAGGAAGAACTGCTCGACAGCCGCTACAAGCGTCTGATGTCTTACGGAGTGTTCAGCGAATAACAACAGGGCGTTGAAAACCCTCAATACCGGGAATACTGGTTATGGCCTTTTCTCCACAAAAGCTGTTGGATGTATTGCAGACCCTGCCTGTGCCCGAACAGTATTGGGTGGCATTCAGCGGTGGTATGGACTCTACGGTGCTGTTGCACGGGCTGGCGACGATCCGCCCGGAACTGTCCGCACCTTTGATGGCAATTCACATCAATCATGGTTTGCAGGTCAAGGCGCTGGAATGGGAAATGTACTGCCGCGAGACCTGCGCCCGGCTGGATATTCCGCTCACCAACCTGCAGCTCAACCTGAGACCGGCGTCCGGAGAAAGCCTGGAAGCACAGGCCAGAGACGCGCGTTATACCGCCATCGCCGCGCGCATGAATCCCCAGGATATGCTGCTTACCGCTCATCACGGCGACGACCAGGTCGAAACCTTCCTGTTGCAGCTGTTGCGTGGGGCGGGCATTTCAGGGCTGGCTTCCATGCCCCTGATACGCGACTGGCAGACGGGATGGCTGGCGCGTCCGCTGCTGGAATACAGCCGGGAGGCTTTGCTTGACTGGGCGAGGAAGGAGGAACTGCAATGGCAGGACGACCCCAGCAACGAGCGTCTCAACATCCGCAGGAATTATCTGCGCCACAAGGTCATTCCTTTGCTGAAGGATCAGTGGCCGGGGTTGATCAATACGACAGCACGCTCGGCGCGCCATTGTGCGGAAGCCGCAATTCTCATGCGGGAAGTCGGTACCGCCGATATGGCGCTGGTCTGGGACGAAGGCAAACCCTGGCAGATGATGATCTCCGGTCTGGAAGTGCTTTCACTGCAGCGGCAGAAGAATCTCCTCCGTTACTGGATACGCCACCAGGGTTTGCCCGTGCCAGGACATCGCATCATCGAGCGTATTCTCAGCGAAGTGATGCAGGTGCAGCAGGCAGGAAGCCCGCTGTTGAGCTGGAACAGCGCTGAAATACGCCGCTACAGGGGGCGTCTCTACCTGATGCCAACCCTGCCGGAAGCGCCGTCCGAAGAAGTCCGGCTGCACTGGGACGGAAGCAGGCCACTGAAGCTGCCCGAAGGCCTGGGACGGCTGTTGGTCAGGACCGGAACGGACTGGCTGTCGGAAGGTGTGGACGTGGTGTTCCGTTCCGAATCCCTGAAATGCCGGCCCGGCAAGGGAAAAAGCAATCGTAGCTTCAAGGGGCTTTGCCAGGAACTGAGTATCCCTCCCTGGCTGCGCCAGCGCCTGCCTCTGATATACCGCAATGATGAACTGATTGCCGTTGCAGACTATTGCATGTGCCAGCCGGAGATGGGAAAGAGTCCGTTCACCTGGGAAAGACCTCAGTGGCTGCAATAGGATTCCGTAACAGCTATGCCGCCAGGCATCCGCTGACAGGGGTACTGGTCAATTTACTGTTGCTGCTTGCTTGTGCCCTGCTGGCGCTGGGCTTGAAGCTGCCCCTGGTGACGGTGGAAAAATGTTACTTTTTTGGTAACACCGTCAGCCTGCTGTCGGCCATCGGCCAGCTCTGGCAGGGTGAGGAGAAAAGCCTGGCTTTGCTGCTGGGTGGCTTCAGTGTTGTATTTCCTGCGGTCAAGCTTCTGCTGCTGTTTCTTATCTGGAATCTGGAAGACACGCAAAGCATGCGGCACCGGCGGAATCTCAAGTGGCTGGCAACCTACAGCAAATGGTCCATGCTGGATGTGTTCGTGGTTGCGCTGCTGGTGGTCACCGTGAAACTTGGCGCCCTGGCACAGGCAAAGGTGGAATTCGGACTGTATGCCTTTGCGGCCAGCGTTATTCTGACCATGCTGATCTCGGCATGGATCGGGCGTTATACTGCCGAATAGCTTGTGCTCGTGAAAAACAGGGCAGGCGTGAATGCCTGCTCTGTTTTGATTGTCGGGAACCTGCGAAGGCACCCTGTCAACGGATCGTTTTTTCGTTTTTCATGGCAACAGGCCGGGTGATCTGCTCCAGCAACGGCCGCCAGGCCATTGTTTCCGGTTCGGCCTGAAGTATTTCGAGACTCACCAGCGGGTTTCCGGGCTCGCATTTTCGGCATTGCCTGTCGATTCCCGGTTTCTTGACGGGCAGGCAGGTGTACAGTTCCAAACCCTTTGCATCGATGGCACTGACGCACAGCTCACAGTCCACCGACTGGGCCATTTCCGTCTCGATATACAGACGGCGACCGGTCAGCCTGTAGGCGAGAGTACCATTTTTCGTGGAGACTTCTCCGATACCTTGTTCCAGAATTTCACCGCACAGGCACCATTGGTAGTCCACGGGGAAGGCCGCCAGTTTCGGCCAGGCCTCGAACACACCACAGCGCCGCACCGGACTGGAGCTGCAGTAAGAGCAATCGGGCGTGATGTATTTTTCCACTTCACCCCTTTCCAGGATGGACCACTTTTCCGATATATCCAGAGACGGGACAGGGGTGTCGAACGTCGTCTACTCGAGGTGCAGTGCACCGCCTTCCGTGAGGGAGCGCCAGGCTTTGACCTTGGCCAGCCGTCCTTCACTGGTGCGTACACCGAAAACCACCGCATCATGTGACATGAACCAGAAGGGTGACGGAAAGGAAACAGGAACAGCTCCCGGAGGAATGACGGTGGATGTAAGCGGCATGTGCGAGACCTGCACGGGAGTAACCGCACCATAGGATGTGCCGGTTATGCTCAAACCGCTGCCGCCACTGACGGACAGACCCTGTTCAGGCCGCCATACCAGGTCAGTGCCAAAGCGTATGTCATTGGTAATTTCCCCCGTGTCCAGGTCCACTGCAAAGGCCCTGATGTCCTTGTGCTGTCCCTTGTTCTTGATCGGTACAGCAGGAGCCCGCACGATGCTGGAACGCAACTCAAGGTCATCAAGTACGATATCGGTGAGTGTGAGTCCACTGCCGATGGGTCCCAGAGGAACGGAAGGCAAACCACCCAGCGAACCGCTCAGGCAGTCTGACACCAGGCCGTTGGCAATGCCCTCGGCGACGGCTTCAACGATGGCGAGAACAATTGCGGCAACAATGACACCGACGATCCCACCAAACAATCCTCCCAGGCCCAGAGAAACCAGCCATACCCACCAAGCCAGGTCTACATCGGTATCGACATTCGGTTCGGTTGCGGTAATGGTGATGCTTCCACCGGAAAAGCCGATATCGATATAGAAAGAAAAGTTGGAAACGGCAGACCAGCCTGTCCCGGAATCGGTGGCTCTTCCGCTAACGGCAATGCGGTTGCCTTCTACCCGGGCCTCGAGATTGGTCAGGGTGCCGTCTCCGCCGGGAGCGGGAACGCTGCGGTTCAGTCGCAGGGGCGTATCGAAGTTGTCCACGGGAATGCCCATCTGTCTGGCGAGGCGGGGGCGCATCACCTTGGCCAGCAGCCAGAAGTTGCTCATCATCACCAGAGAGCCGCTGCCGGCGGGAATCATGCTGGCGTTCACGCCGTTGATATTGCCGCCGGAATCACTCGCCATGCGAATCCCAAAGGTGATGCAGTCACTGTCCAGGGTTGACGTATCGTTTATCGTGGTCACATCGATGTCGAATACCGTGGTGGCATCGCTGTCATCGGTGACGGGGATTGGTGGCGTCAGATCCAGGCGCTGGATATCATTCTGAAGCTGATTCAGGACGATGCCGGCCATCATGTTCTGCGCCTGGTTGATGGTCAGTCCCGCGGCACTCAGCAGTGGCGCCAGCCGGCTGGCGGAGTCGCTGTCGAATGTCACGCTGACATCAGGTGCGCCAGCGGTAAAGTCCATGCTGGCAATCTGTGTGCTGCCTTCTGTGCGCATCACGATACTGTCCACGATGGTGATGTCTCCGCCAAGAGGTGAAACCGTGAGTGGCAGTGGTGCGGTTATTTCAAGCTGGGATCCATCGAACGGAATGGTCAGCCCCATGCGGGGCCTTGGACGATCCAGGTCTGCAACCGGTGTATCGAAGTTCAGTGCGGCCGTGCCGGTGACGCCACCACTGCTGATGGGTACGCTGATGGCCGGTGGAAAGATGCCGCCTGCAAGAAAAGCGGTTTCAAGCTGGCTGTTGAGCTCGGATTCCGATATCTGCACGAGCATGTCGAATCCGGAGGTTCTGTCGAGTGCCATGATCAATCCTCCGTGACGCAGGTGTTACTGTCGCGGCCGCCGGGCCTGTGACCGTTTCCAAGCTTGCCGATACGGCCGTCGGGAAAGACGGCGGTGCTGATGTTTACCACCTTGACTCCGGGTCCGATCATCGTGCTCTGGGCGACCTCCTCACGGGTCCGGTGCAGCAGCTTTTGTTCTGCGCGGCTGAGGTCGATGCCTGCTTTCTTCATGGCTTCGGCCGGATGAGAAAGAAAAAGCCGCGTGTTGGCTTCGTCCCGGGCCAGCCAGGCAATCATCTTTT
>NZ_JBHNMF010000087.1:0-9605 GCF_048562965.1 Thiolapillus sp.
GGTGACCAGGACGGCTGGGGCACAAATAGGTTGTCAAAGGCCGAGTCGATTTTGGGGACTGGGATGTCCCAAAATCTATCACGAGGTCGAAGACACGCTTGAGCTGGAACAGAAAATACGAGTCCACGTTGGGTCCCGCCGTGGAGATTGGCGCGCTGCAACCGAAACCCATGCATGATCTTCTGCTTCGCGAAGTATTGAGAAGCATTCCGCCTCTTCATGTATTCAATGGTCATTGCACCCACAGCAATGCGCTTGCGGATCTCCTGCTGCAGGAAGAGATACAGACGATTGCCCTGGTTCGCGATCCCCGTGACGTGGTGGTTTCTCTTGCTGAATACCTGATAAAGCACGAACACCCGCAATATCGGGGCAAATCCTGGAACAAATGCCTCAGACAAGCAATCGAGGGTTATTCTCCCATTCATGCGCCAAGAGTACGCCCCACGGAAGAACGTGGCTGGCAACAGGCCTGGCAGGCATTCCTGCCCTGGAAGGAAGTGAAAGGAGTGCTGTTTCTGCGCTTCGAAGATCTGGTTGGCCCGGAGGGCGGCGGTTCGGAAGAGACACAGCTGCAGAACATCCGCCGGATTCTTGATTTTGCAGGCAAACAGACATTGCCCGCGGAAGAAATCCATGGTAATGTCTTTGGGGCACACGCACCATCCCATCCGCACATCCGCAGGGGCGGTATTGGCCGCTGGAAAGAGAAATTCACTCCTGAAAACAAATCCCGATTCTAAGGATGTCATCGGCGACATACTTGTCGGGCTGGGCTACGAAACCAACACCGACTGGTGAAATCAGCGATTGACCCGTATCACGCACCAGATCCGGGTATTCCGGTGCGTGATACGGGTCAAAACAACGAGGCACTCAGCTCATTCACAGCCGAGAGCATGTCGGGATCATCCGTAAGCGCCTGGGCGATGGCGCTGCGGCAGGCGACGACCGGGGCAATGTTCGATGCCATGAGCTTGGCGGCGTGCACCAGCAGACGCGTAGATGCGCCTTCATCCAGACCCTGGCCCTTCAGGTTACGGGTCATCTGGGCAAACTTGACCAGCTGACGCGCCATGTCCGCATCGATGCCAGATTCCTTCTCCACAATCTTCTGCTCCAGCGCGGTATCGGGGTAATCGAACTCGAGCGCCACGAAACGCTGCCGCGTGGACTGTTTCAGATCCTTGAGCACGGACTGATAACCGGGATTGTAGGACATGGCCAGGCAGAATTCCGGCGGTGCTTCCAGCAGTTCACCCACCTTCTCCATGGGCAGCACCCGCCGGTCATCGCCCAGAGGATGAATGACCACGGTGGTGTCCTTGCGGGCCTCCACCACCTCATCCAGATAGCAGATGCTGCCGTTGCGCACCGCCCTCGCCAGGGGGCCGTCCACCCACACCGTTTCACCGCCCTTCACCAGGAATCGCCCCACAAGGTCGGAAGCGGTCAGGTCATCGTGACAGGAAACGGTCAGCAGCGGCCGTTGCAGCCGCCAGGCCATGTGCTCCATGAAGCGCGTCTTGCCGCAGCCCGTGGGACCCTTGAGCAGGACGGGCAGCCGGTTCCGGTAGGCTGCCTCGAACACGGCGATCTCATCGCCCACCGGTTCGTAGTAAGGCTCTTCGGTAAAAACATATTCTTCAGGAGTAAGGCTGCGGGCGTGCTGACTCACGGATACTCTCGGATGTAAGGGTGATATTGCATAGTGTAGCCTGATTCCAGACCGGAGTTGTGCCATGCAATGTCAGGTATTTGGATTCTAGACATAATGTCTAGCCAATTCCGATATAGCGTGGCTTCAGATGCGAATGGGTTTCTTCAACCAGGCTGTGGACCCGGTTCTTGCCCTGTTCCTTGGCGATCAGCATTGCCAGATCAGCCCGCCTGACCAGGTTTTCGGGTTCATCACCCTCCAGCAGTTCGGTGACTCCGAAGCTGGCGGTTACCCGCCTGTCGTGTGAAAACCGGCTGCTCTCCAGCAAAGCTCTCAGCTTTTCTGCCAGCCGGTAAGCGCCCGAGCGGTCTGTTCCGGGCAAAAGGATGATGAACTCCTCTCCGCCCCAGCGGGCGAACACATCCGAGTTTCTCAACCCCCGTTTGATCACCGCAGAAATCTCCCGGAGTATCTGGTCACCCACCAAATGGCCCTGCTGGTCATTGATCGATTTGAAATCATCCACGTCAAACATGATCACGGACAGGGGGTGGTGGTAGCGGCCGAACTTGTCCAGTTCATCCTTGAGCAGTGACTCGAATTTCTGGCGGTTGTAGATCCCGGTCAGGCTGTCGATACTCGCCTGAATGGACAAGGCCCTGTTGATACTTTGCAGCTCCATTTTCTTGGCCTGATGACCCAGGATCAGGGTAAGCAATACTGCGATGAAAAAGACGGCCGGCACAAAGCTGGGAACAGTCACCAGCTTTTCCGGTTTCGCCGGTGGCGTCAGAGGGCGGGTGGGCACACCAAGTTTCTGCAACAGTCCGATCGCCGAATAGGTGGTGTAGATATCGCCGCCGTACTGCCCGCTCGGTGAGCGTAAGGACATCACATATTTGCTGATCCGGTGTTTGTCGATGTGGTCCAGGTACACCATGTCCCTGAGCAGCCAGATGACCAGATGGGTCGCCTTGAGCGACGGCTTTTTCTTTTTCGGCTCGCTGTAGCGGGAAAAGGCTCCAAAATCAGGCAGATAATACTCACGGACAAGATATCCGGAAAGACGGTCCATATTGATCACGTCCTGCACTGCCCTTCGCCTGGCCGGCAAGTCGCCGTTGGTGGTATCCAGCGGCGCGATCACGGCCCGAAATGCATTGTAACTGTCCTCCACGGGGGCGCCGGGCTGCTGACGAACGCCACCGCTTACGGGATCTGTCACCGAGCTTACGAAACGCCGCACACCCTGGCTGAGCTCCTGTGGAAAAGGCTTGTTCATGTGACGGTGGAGAATACCCAGCGCCCGGGCAGCGAAGGACGTGCATTTCATGCTCGATGCCATCCCGAAGGCGGGATAGTGCTCATCCCAGAAGCCTCCATCCGGATTCTGGTGGAGCGAGATGAAATCCCAGATGCGCTGCAGGTCGATACGGGGATCATCCAGCAGGTCCAGTGCTTCCAGAATCATCAGGGCATCCATGGTAGGACGCACACCCACAGGCTCATTGGGCAGGGTCCTGAAGCCGGCGTACCGCCCCGGCGGGGCATAACGGGCGCCATCCACGTCAGCCTTGTACAGCCCCATCACATATTCGGCGACCGCAATGCGGTTGATCTGGCGCAACCCTCCCAGATCCCGCAAGGTGGTGATGGCATAGCGCGTGGCGCGCAGGGTACTGTCATTGAGCTGTGAGGGCTCGAAGAGCATGTCCGGATTGGATACGAAGAAGCCCGCAGGGTTCTGGCGGTTGACAATCCACTGAATCGTCGTGGCCGGCGTGTAATAGATGTTGTTTTCCCGGTAGGCCTCCAGTGCCTGCTGGTACTGAATCTGCCGCTGAGAATACTGCAGTGCATCATTCGCGATTTTCCACTGGAAGAACACGGCAAACGCCACCAGCATTCCCGCAAGCAGTAAAAGAACTCTATTCATTTCCGATCACATTACCCTGCATTGGATAGCGATTGCAGGATCTTCTCAAGTATAAATCCCTGAATGAAAAGCTTAACTCCAGTTCGAAGAGCTTTGCGAATCATACAAGAATATTGGAATACCGGAGAAAATACCCCAATTTTTCCCTATTCGCTCATACTTTCCCGCATTCGGCAGGGAGAAGAGACACCCGGGCAGCTCTGCAGAAGCGCTAAGCTGCCTGTCCAAAAGGAAAAACCGGCAGGACCAAAACCCGGTTTTCCGCAGCTGGGGTGCAACCAGCCATGCCCGGTGCCGGCAACGAACGCTTTCCGTCTGGAAAGGCTCGGCACACCTTAAAAAGTTCATTGATCACCCCAGCAATACGCCAACATACGACACATCTATTAGCATATTGGAAAATTCGATTATAGAAGCATAGCGATTCAGGACGAACGAGAGTATTGTAACCACATCTAAATGCGGGCCTGCGCCTGCGTTGGTGGTTTTGGCTGTGACAAAGCCACCAGCTAAACCAAGATTACCGGCCTTCCGGCCCCAACCGGAAAGCCAGCCATCCTTGAAATGTAATCCGCAACGGAGGTAATTCCATGACGGAGGTAGTAGCCACAAACCAGACAATCCTGGTGGTCGGTGGCGGCATCAGCGGCATGACAGCCGCGCTTGAAGCTGCAGAAACCGGCGCTCAGGTCGTCCTGGTCGAAAAACGTCCTTATCTGGGCGGTCGTGTGAGCCAGCTGTACAAGTATTTCCCCAAACTGTGCCACCCGACCTGTGGTCTGGAGATCAACCAGCGCCGCGCCAAGATGAACCCCAACCTCACCATCGTTACCGGTGCTGAAGTCAGCAAGCTCGAGGGCGAAGCCGGCAACTACACCGCCACGGTAAAGCTGTCTCCCACCTATGTGAACGACAACTGCACCGCCTGCGGTGACTGTGCCAGGGCTGTAGAGGCGGAATTCGACGACGAATACAACTACGGCATGAGCAAGCGCAAGGGCGCCTACCTGCCCCACGTCATGGCCCACCCCATGAAATATGTGCTCGATCCCGCCATTATCGGCACCGATGACGCACAGAAAGCCAAAGATGCCTGCAAATACGACGCCATTGATCTCGACGATGCCGAGAAGGAAATCCAGTTCCCCGTCGGCGCTGTCGTCTGGGCTACCGGCTGGAAACCTTACGACGCGGCCAGGATCCAGCCTTACGGCTATGATCGCTATGCCAACGTGGTGACTAACGTGGAGTTTGAGCGCATGGCGGACCCCAAGGGTCCCACCGGCGGCAAGATCGTGCGTCCCTCCGACGGCAAAGAAGCCAAGAACGTGGCCTTCATCCAGTGCGCCGGTTCCCGTGACCGCAATCACCTGTACCACTGCTCGCGCATCTGCTGCATGGCGTCTCTCAAGCAGACCCATTACGTGGTGGATGCCTACGGTGACGACGCCCAGGTGAGTATCTACTATATCGATATTCGCGCCATCGACCGCTTCGAGGATTTCTACGCCGAAGTGCAGGCCATGGACAACGTGAAATTCATCAAGTCCAAAGTGGCATCAATCACCAAAGGCGAGAACGACAATCCCTGCCTCAACGGTGTGGATACCGAAGGCTATCACCGTTATGCCAACGAGCACGATCTGGTCGTACTGGCCACCGGTATGGAACCTTCCGTGTCCATCGACAGCTTTCCCGTTGACGTTGAAATCAACCGGGAAGGCTTCATCGAGCCAGCAGAGAAGAATGGCGGTGTGTTCGCGGCGGGCTGCGCCAGCGATGCACTGGATGTCAACCGGGCGGTACAAAGCGCCACCGGTGCGGCATTGAAGGCCATTCAGGTTGTCAATCGTGTAGCACGTGCGGAGGGCTGAAAAAATGTCTGACGAACAAGTAGAAAAGAAATACGGTGCCTATATCTGCACCGGCTGTGGCATTGGCGACCGTCTGGACGCCGGTGAGCTGGAATCCACCGCCTCCCGCGACGGCCGCATGAATGTGGTCAAGCAGCACGAAATGCTGTGCAGCAAGGAAGGCGTACAGATGATCCGTGACGACATCGATAACGACGGCGTCAATCACGCAGTCATCATCGCCTGCTCCCGCCGCGCCAAGGTCGAGGCTTTCGACTTCAACGATATCGCCATGACCCGCTGCAACATCCGCGAGGGTGTCATCTGGGCGCGTCCCGATACCGACGAAGCCAAGGAAACCACCCAGGAAATGGCGAATGACTACATTCGCATGTCCTGCGGCGAAATCAAGCAGATGAACAAGCCCAGCGCTTCCGGTCAGCAAAGCCGCAACCCCAATGTCCTGGTGGTCGGTGGCGGTATCACCGGCATGACTGCAGCTATCGAGGCTGCCGAAGCAGGTTACACGGTACACCTGGTGGAGAAGAGCGGCGCACTGGGCGGCCACGTGGCTCAACTGCACAAGCGCGTCCCCTTCAAGGCCGCGCCCCAGGGTACGCCCAACTCCCCGGATGCCAACCTGCCCATGCCTGAAGATACCGGCATCGAAGACATGATCGCCGCCGTCGAGGGCAACGACAACATCAAGGTTTACCTGAACAGCACCGTCACCAAGACATCCGGCGCGCCGGGTCGCTTCAGCGTGGACATCAGCGCAGAATCCGGTGGCACCACCACCGAGAACATCGGCTCCATCGTCCAGGCCACGGGTTTCAATCTCTACGATCCCGAGAACCTGCCGGAATTCAACTACGCGGGTTCTCCGGACATCATCACCAATCTGGAGATGGAAGCGCTGGCCAACGCCGCCAATGGCGGCCCCATCAAGCGCCCGTCCGATGGCAAGGAGATCACCTCCGTGCTGTTCGTACAGGATGCCGGTCAGAACTCCACCGACGAAGACCGCCTGCCCTATGATTCAGGCATCGGCGATCTGGTGTCCATCAAGCAGGCGCTGTACTTCAAGCACCACAACGAAGGCTGTGACACCACCATCTGCTACAACAACCTGCGGACTCCCGGCGCTGCCGGTGAAGATTTCTACCGCAGCGGCCAGAAGAACGGCGTGATCTTTACCAAGAGTGATGTCAAAGAAGTCACTCCCGGTGACAGCATCACGGTCAAGATGCACGACAAGATCCTCGATGAAGACGCCGAGGTGAAGGTCGATCTGGTGGTGCTGGACCTGGGCATGGTGCCCAACTCCGGTCCCGACCCCTATGCCGCCAACGAAGCGCTGGAAGGTATGAGCGACGAGGATCGTGCCGAGGAACTGGAAGCCCAGGAGGCTCACGCCGCTGACGAAACCTCCGTCAAGGTCGAATCCATCCTCAACCTGGACTACCGTCAGGGAACCGACCTGCCGCATCTGAAGCACGGTTTCACCGATTCCCACTTCATCTGCTTCCCCTATGAGACCCGCCGCACCGGCATCTATGCCGCCGGTCCCGTGCGCCGTCCCATGGATATCAGGCAGGCGATGGATGACGCCACCGGCGCCGCCATGAAAGCCATCCAGGAAATCGAGAACGCCGGCCAGGGCCGCGCCGCCCACCCCCGTGTTGGCGACCTGTCCTTCCCGACTTTCCGCAAGGAAGGCTGCACCCAGTGCAAGCGCTGCACCGTGGAATGCCCCTTCGGCGCCATCGATGAAGATGAAGAACGTTATCCCCAGTACAACGAATCGCGCTGCCGCCGTTGCGGCACCTGCATGGGCGCCTGCCCGGTACGGGTCATCTCTTTCGAGAACTACTCCGTCAACACCGTGGGCGCGCAAATCAAGGAATGCGATATTCCCGAGGAATGGGACGAAAAGCCCCGCATCCTGGTGCTGGCCTGCGAGAACGACGCCTATCCGGCGCTGGACCAGGCCGCTATCAGCGGCGTGGAAATCAGCCCCTGGGCGCGGGTCATTCCCGTGCGCTGTCTGGGATCCACCAGCCTGTCCTGGGTGACCGATGCACTGAACAACGGTTTCGACGGCATCATCATGATGGGCTGCAAGCGCGGTGACGATTACCAGTGTCACTTCGTGCGTGGCTCCACCATGGCCGCAGAGCGTATGGCAAAGGTCGGCGACACGCTGGAAACCCTCAACCTCGAACCTGAGCGTGTCGTGGTGGAAGAAGTTGCCATCACCGATATCGACCGTGCACCTCAACTGATCAAGGATATGGAAGAAACCATTGAAAAGGTCGGCCTGAGCCCATTCAAGTTCTAACGGAGACTGGCGATGAGTGAAATGAACAAAGCAATGATCGAGCAATATCGCAACAGCTTCCTGAGTGAAGTTGAAGCCAACGTCGAAGAAGGCGAATGGGTGAAGATGTGCATGCAGTGCGGCGTGTGCTCCGGCTCCTGCCCCCTGGGCAAGCACTGGGCACACCCACCGCAGGAAATCTTCATGATGATCCGCGCCGGCAAGCGTGACGAGGTGCTTGCGTCCGATTCCATGTGGATGTGTACTTCCTGCTACAACTGCGTAGTACGCTGTCCTCGGCAACTGCCCATTACCCATATCATGCACGGCCTGGCAACCTACGCCAAGAAGCTGGGTCTGGTTCCCCAGAATCAGCCCACGGCCAAGTTCGCGGAAATCTTCTGGAACAACATGATGAAGAAAGGCCGGGTCAATGAGCTGAAGCTGGGTCTGTCCCTGTACTTCAAGGACGGCTTCGGTCCGGGCGTCAAGGAAGCCCTGCGCAACAAGGATCTGGGCATGAAGATGATGAAAGCCAAGCGTATGGCCGCCAGCGAATTCTTCGGCGGACATGGCGTGAAGGATCTCAGCGGATTGCAGAAGATGATCAAGAAGGCGCAGGAAATCGAAGATGCGCGCATGAAGAAGTTCGACTAACCGGAGGCATCCCAAGATGGCTAAAAGAGAATATTCCTACTACCCGGGATGCTCCTCCCAGAAAGGCGCATCCTCATCCAACCTGATGAAATCCGTGGACACCATGTGTCAGGAGCTGGACATCCAGCTCAACGAGATTCCTGACTGGAACTGCTGCTCGGCATCCATTGGTTACGCCAGCGGCTCCGAGCTGCCACGCCTGACCCTGTCGGCGCGCAATATCGCCCTGTCCGAAGAGCACAACAAGGACCAGGAGATCGTCGCCACCTGCGCCGCCTGCTGGCTGGCCACCAAGGAAGCCGCGGAGCGTCTGAAGGAAGACGAGTCCATGTTCGCCGAGGCCAACCAGGCCCTGGCGGAAGCGGGTCTGAAGCTCAACAACACCACGCCCATCAAGCACATGGCCGAAGTTATCATCGAGGACATCGGCCTGGAAGACATCAAGGCAGGTGTGAAAAAGCCCCTGGAAGGCATCAAGATCGCCGGCTATGTGGGCTGCCAGACCAACCGTCCCTTCGGTATCGCTGGCGAGTCCTTCGAAAACCCCATGTACCTGGACCATCTGGTCGAATCTCTGGGCGCGGATTCCATCCCCACCTACGAGAAAAAGGTGCAGTGCTGCGGCGGCGCCCTGGCATTCTCCGAGCCCGAAAAGTCTCAGGAGATGATCAAGGGCATCATCGAAGCAGCCTACGATAACGGTGCTGACATGATCGCCACGCCCTGCCCCCTGTGTCAGGCCAACGTAGAGATCTACCAGGATCAGATCAACGAGAAGTACGACACCAAGTTCAACATTCCCGTGGTGTATTACAGCCAGTTGATCTCCGTGGCTTATGGGCGCTCTGCATCAGATGCAGCGCTGGACGGTCAGCTGATCGCCGCCAAGCAGTTGGAAGATATTGCCAAGAAGTAACGGTGTTTCTTCCTGCAACGAAAAAAGCCCCGATCGGGGCTTTTTTCTTGTCTGGCTGCCTTTCTACAGCTGTTTCCTGCCAATAGCTTGTTCCAAAGAGAGCCACTATTGAACAGGTTGCGGTATACAAAATGTACATTTTTAGTGTAAGCGCCAAAGAATCAACCCTTTTGCATCTTGTTGAGGGAGGTGTTCCAGGGTAGCAAGGCTTCGACGTCCTCAACCATCTTGGCGTTCCCAATATGCTGTAGCACATGGTTGAG
>NZ_JBHNMF010000088.1:0-9476 GCF_048562965.1 Thiolapillus sp.
TGTGCTGATTTCCTGGTCAAATCCGGTCTAATTCATCGCTGTCTGCAATTCAACCAAGCGGAAATCAGTGGATATTGGCACCCTTCGGGCGCTGATATGCCTCTATCTGGGGATTTGGGGAAAGGATTTCATTGGCGGAAACAGGCTGTGCAAGGTAAAATCAGCCGCTTCACATATAAATAGAATCAATGCGTGATCCTGACGCGCTTTCCGGGAAGAAAACTTGGCTACAGACAAACCTGTCAACCTGCTGGATCTCGATCGTAAGGCGATGGAGGCTTATTTCGTGAGCCTCGGCGCCAAACCGTTTCACGGGCGCAACGTGCTGAAGTGGATACACAAGCACGGCGTGACCGACTTTGACGCGATGACTGATCTGTCGAAGAAGCTGCGTGCCAGTCTGCATGCCTGTGCCGAAGTGCGCCTGCCGAAAATCATATTCGAGCAGCCTTCACTGGATGGCACCGTCAAATGGGTGATGGAACTGGCTGATGGTCAGCGCATCGAGACAGTCTATATTCCCGATGGAAACCGCAGTACTGTCTGTGTGTCGTCCCAGGTGGGTTGCGCCCTGGACTGCTCTTTCTGTTCCACAGCACAGCAGGGATTCAACCGCAATCTCACGGTGGGGGAGATCATCGGTCAGGTCTGGCATGCCACCCGGCAAATGGGCAAGGCGCCCACCAATGTGGTGATGATGGGCATGGGCGAGCCGCTGGCGAATTTCGAACCCGTGGTCAGTGCCATGGATCTGATGCAGGATGATCTGGCCTACATCCTTTCCAAATACCGGGTGACCATCAGCACTTCCGGCATCGTGCCCAACCTGTATCGTCTGCGGGAGGTTTCAGATGTCAGTCTGGCGGTATCTCTGCATGCGCCCGACAATGCATTGCGGGATGAACTGGTTCCCATCAACCGCAGATACCCCCTGGAAGAACTGATTCCCGCCTGCCGCGAGTTCGTCAGGAACGACAAGCGCCGCAAGGTGACCTGGGAATACGTGATGCTGGATGGCGTAAACGACAGCATCTCCCACGCAAAGGCACTGATACGCCTGCTCGAAGGAACCCCCTCGAAGATGAACCTGATTCCGTTCAATCCCTTTCCCGGCACCAGTTACAGAAGCTCTCCTCCGGAACGTATCGAGGCATTTCGCCAGAAACTCATGAAAGCCGGCATCATGGCCAATTTGCGAAAGACCAGGGGCGATGATATCGATGCCGCCTGCGGCCAGCTGGTGGGCAAGGTGCAGGACCGCAGCGGGCGTACCCTGGTATCCCTGCGCCAGCGTCACACACGGGAGCTCGCATCATGAGGCTGCTGTTGCTCGCGCCGCTGTTCCTGTTTCTGGGGGGCTGTGTCACCAACCCGGGCCAGACCGAAAATGACCCCAATACCGGCAGGCTGGGTGCTGACCAGAATTACGAATCACTCTCGAACACCTATATTCAGCTGGCCAACGAATACATGAAGCGCGGGGATTACGCCACAGCGCTGAACAAGGCTAAAAAAGCTGTTCAGCGTGATCCCAACAATGGCAATGCCCACTTGGTGCTCGGCCTCATTTATGAGCAATTGGGGGAAAACGGTTCCGCGAATGCTGCTTATCAGCGCTCGCTGGAAGTGGACAGCAAGAATCCCTATGCCCTGAACGCCTATGGCAGCTACCTGTGCAAACTGGGGGAATACCAGAAGGCGCTGCCCTATTTCGACAGGGCGCTGCAGAATCCGCTTTACCAGACACCCTGGGTGGCGCTCGCCAATGCCGGTTACTGCGCGCGCAAGGCGGGGGATCTTTCCATGGCGCAGTCCTACCTGCTCAAGGCCCTGGAGCGCAATCCCGGTTTTGCCATGGCGCTCTACCAGATGGCGGAGGTACGCTTTGCCCAGGGAAGATACATGTCCGCCAGAGCTTATCTGCAACGCTACCGGGAAGTGGCCAAACCCACGGCGCAGATGCTCTATCTGAGCATTCTTACCGAACGCAAGCTGGGAAATGATGACTAGGTGAGAAGTGATGAACTTCTGCTCAAGTCCGATTTTCCCGATTCCGAACAGGCGCAGAAACTGGGTTATTGAGTACAGATCATGACAGTCGTGAAAATGCAGAGACGGCACACGCCGGCAAAATCGGAAACACCAGCAGACAGCTCCATCCCGTCTCCCGGCAGACGCCTGCAGCTGGCACGCGAAGCCATGGGCATGGAGGTCGCCACGGTGGCCGAGCAGTTGCACCTGAGCAAGGAACTGGTACATGCCCTGGAAGAGGAAAATTATGAAATCCTCCCGGCCCGGGTATTTGTGCGCGGGTATTACCGCAACTATGCACGGCTGGTGAATGTGCCGGAAGAAATCGTTCTCAAGGAATTTGGGCAACGCTGCCCGGAAGGGGAGGATTGCACCGTTCCTCCGGCAGTTGCCCAGGGTGTGCGCAGGGAAATCCGCAGCAGTCATGGCCTGGTGCGTCTGGCTACCTGGCTCATCGTCATCGCCCTGATCACGGTTTTCGGGCTGTGGTGGAAATCCTATCTGGACAAGGCTGCGCCGCCTGAAGAGACTGCCGCCACCGAGTCGAAAGCCGAAACACAGCAACAGGCTATAGCCGTAGAGCAACCGGCGGAGGCGGAGCAGACTTCGACAGAGACAGTTCCCGAAGCTCCTGCCGCAGAAAGCGAGGAAACCGCGACCATGGCGGCGGATGTTGCCCCTGCCGTTGCTGCGGTCACGCCGGAGGAAACCGCAAGTGCGCCAGTGGACAGCGAAGCCGCAGTCACAACAGCGGATACTGTTTCGCAGCCAGTCGTGCCACCCCGGGTGGTGCTCTCCTTCACGGGTGACTGCTGGGTGGATGTGCGCGACAGCAGCCGCAGTTTCAAGCTGGTGGGCAGACGCAAAGCCGGCGAAAAGTATGAGCTCAAGGGTAAACCCCCCTACAAGATGGTGCTGGGCAACGCCCGTAATGTCTCCATCATGATTGATGACAAGCCCTTCGATCTTGCCCCATACACCCGGGGCAACGTCGCAAAACTAACCTTCGATCCAGCGAAAAACTAGATGGCCAAGAAGATTCAGGCAGTGCGGGGGATGCGCGATATCCTCCCCGATCAGACTCCCCTGTGGCAATTCGTGGAAAACACCGTGCGTCGCGTGTTCCAGTCCTATGCCTACCGTGAGATCCGCACGCCGATTCCCGAGATGACGGAACTGTTCAAGCGTTCCATCGGCGAAGTTACGGACATCGTGGAAAAAGAGATGTACACCTTCGAGGACAGGAACGGTGATTCCCTGACCCTGCGTCCCGAAGGCACGGCCGGTTGCGTGCGTGCCTGTATGGAGAATGGCCTGCTGCACAACCAGGTGCAGCGCCTGTGGTACCTGGGTCCCATGTTCCGTCATGAGCGTCCCCAGAAGGGCCGTTACCGCCAGTTCCAGCAGATCGGACTCGAAACCTACGGCATGTCCGGGCCGGACATCGACCTGGAAGTGATCCTGGTCACCGCGAGGTTGTGGCGCGAGCTGGGCATTCCCGGCCTGGAACTGCAGATCAACACCCTGGGAACCCCGGAGGAGCGCAAGGCCTACCGCAGCCGCCTGGTGGATTACCTGCAGGCGCACCGGGATGAACTGGACGATGACAGCCTGCGGCGCCTGGAGAGCAACCCCCTGCGTATCCTGGATTCAAAGAACCCGGACATGGCCAGTCTGATTGCCGGAGCGCCGTCCCTCATGGATGACCTGGGAGAGGAATCCCGGGCGCATTTTGAGGTCATCACCAGGGGGCTGAAGGCGGCCGGCGTGGAATACGTGGTCAACACGCGTCTGGTGCGGGGTCTGGATTATTACTCCCGTACCGTGTTCGAGTGGATCACCGATCTGCTGGGCGCCCAGGGAACCGTGTGTGCCGGTGGCCGGTATGATGGGCTGGTGGAGCAACTGGGTGGCAGAGCCACGCCGGCCATCGGTTTCGGCATGGGCGTGGATCGC
Organism: Thiolapillus sp.; assembly: GCF_048562965.1. NCBI lineage: Bacteria > Pseudomonadati > Pseudomonadota > Gammaproteobacteria > Chromatiales > Sedimenticolaceae > Thiolapillus > Thiolapillus sp. Next base: position 3,988 of record NZ_JBHNMF010000088.1, read on the forward strand.
GTGGTGGCGGTACTGGAAGAACTCGATCAGCAGAACAGCGATGGTGATCCCCATGCCTACCTGGTGCTGGCGGGAGAACAGGTGCAGGGTCCCGGCATGGTGCTGGCTGAAAGCCTGCGCAACGCCTTGCCCGGCTTGAGATTGCAGGTAAACTGTGGCGGAGGAAGCTTCAAGTCCCAGTTCAAGAAGGCAGATCGCAGCGGCGCCGAAGTGGCCCTGATACTGGGCGAAGATGAATTGCAGCAGCAGAAGGCCGGTATCAAATGGCTTCGTGAACAGCGGGAACAGCTTTCCGTCGCCCATGATGAGCTGGCGGAATTTCTAAAAGAAGTGATTGGAGAATGATTCAGTGAGTACCTATCAGACAGAAGAAGAACAGGTCGAAGCCATAAAGAAATGGTGGAAAGAAAACGGCAAGTCCGTCGTTGGCGGTATAGCCCTGGGCCTGGCCGTGGTCGGCGGTGGCAAGGGCTGGCTGGAATACCAGCGGATTCAGGCCGAAAATGCTTCTGCCAATTTCGAGAACTTTTCACAGGCGGCCCTGGTAGGCAACCTGGAAACCGCCGTGCAGCGGGGAGAGGCCCTGATCAGGGAGTACAAGGGTTCCACCTATGCACTGTTCACGGCGCTCGAGCTCGCGCGTCTGCAGTACCAGGCGGGAGACAAGGACAAGGCCAAAGCCCGGCTGCAATGGGTCCTGGACAACAGCAGCAAGGATGCCATCAGCCAGCTTGCGAAGATTCGCATGGCACGTCTGCTGCTGGATATGAAGAACTTCGATGCGGCAGCCGAACTGGCAGCCAATCCCGCAGACGATGCCTACCTGGGAGAATTTCTCAGCATTCAAGGTGACGTGAAACTCGCCAGGGGTGACAGGGAGGCAGCCAGAACCGCGTTTGCCCAGGCGCTGGAAAAAGGTGTCAGCAACCCGACTCTGATCAGCATGAAGCTCACGGAACTGGGTGGATAGGCAATGAGTCTGTTGTTTCGATCGCTGATACTGCTGCTGACGGGCAGTCTGTTGTCCGGCTGTGGCACCATGGCCGATCCCAGAGAGTGGTTCGGCAGTGACGATCCGGCGCTTGAACCGGCGGAGCTGGTGGACTTCACGCCGACTGTCCAGCCGCAACAGGTATGGAGCATGGATATTGGTGATGCTTCGCCGGATCTGCAACGCCTGAAGCCGGCGATCGACAATGGCGTGCTGTATGTCGCGAATACCGACGGTGCACTGTTTGCCGTGGAAGCGGATACGGGAAAGCAGGTCTGGAAACTGGAAACCGGACTCGCCGTATCGGCGGGGCCGGGTGTTGCGGAGAGTCTGCTGGCGCTGGGAACAGCGGAAGGCCAGCTGGTGGTTTTCGATACCGATAACGGGGAGGAGCTGTGGCGCAAGGACCTGAGCAGCGAAATTCTTGCAGTACCGGCGATCGGCAGCGGCGTGGTGGTCGTTCATACCGGCGACGGAAAGCTGTTTGGTCTTGATGCTTCCAATGGTGAGCAGCTGTGGCTGTATGACCACAAGGTGCCTGTGCTGACATTGCGTGGCAGCAGTTCCCCCGTGATCAGCGGTGGCAGTGTGTTTTGCGGACTGGCGGGTGGCAAGATGATCTCCCTGTCTCTGGATTCCGGCATTATCGAATGGGAAAGTCATATCACCGTGCCCACCGGGCGTTCGGATCTGGAGCGCATGGTGGATGTGGATGCAGACCCGCTGCTTTACAGCGGTACTGTTTACGGCGGCGCCTACCAGGGTGACGTGGCTGCCCTGGGTGAGGGCAGTGGCAAGGAGTTCTGGAAGCGCAAGATCTCCGTGTACAACAATATGGCGGTGAACTGGCAGCAGCTGGCGGTTACCGATGCCCAGGGATTTGTCTGGTCACTGGATCCTGACAGCGGATCGGCCCGCTGGCGACAGAAGGCGCTGATGAACCGCGGTCTGAGTGCGCCTGCGCTGCAGGGAGACTACACCGTCGTCGGTGATTTCGAAGGTTATCTGCACTGGCTGTCATCGGAAGATGGCGCCATGGCCGCCCGCCAGCGCGTGGGTGATGCCATCGTGGCGGCGCCTCTGGTGGTGGATGATGTCCTGTATGTGCTGGCCAGCGATGGCAAACTCACAGCGTTGAGACTGCCGGAATAGATCATGCTTCCCGTTATCGCGCTGGTTGGCCGTCCCAATGTGGGCAAGTCCACTTTGTTCAATCGCCTGACCCGCAGCCGGGATGCCCTGGTTGCGGACCAGCCGGGTCTTACCCGTGACCGTCAGTATGGTGTCGGCCGTATCGGCAACCGTCCGTACGTGGTGGTGGATACGGGCGGCATCAGCGGCGAGCGGGAAGGTGTGGAAGTGCTCATGGACAGGCAGGTACGCCTGGCTATCGAAGAGGCCGACCATGTTTTCTACCTGGTCGATGCCCGCGAGGGGCTGGCCGGAGCGGACGAGCAGATTGCCGCCGAACTGCGCAAGACGGGCAAGCCCATCACCGTGGTGGCGAACAAGTCCGAATCTTTGGACCGTGATGTGGCTGCAGCTGAATTTCATTCCCTGGGACTGGGCGAACCCGTGGCCATTTCCGCCGCACACGGGCGGGGTGTCAAGCCCCTGGTCAACAGGGTGCTTGCCGATCTTCCCCCTGAAGAAGAAAATGATGCCGAGGCCGAACAGCGGGGCATACAGATCGCCGTTGTGGGTCGCCCAAATGTCGGCAAATCCACGCTGATCAACCGTTTGCTCGGCGAGGAACGCCTGGTGGCCTTCGACAAGCCCGGCACCACCCGCGACAGCATTCAGGTGCCTTTCGAGCATCAGGGCAGACAATACACCCTGGTGGACACAGCGGGTGTGCGGCGCCGTGCTCGCATCGCCGAAGCCATCGAGAAGTTCAGCATCATCAAGACCCTGCAGGCCATGGAACAGGCCAATGTAGTGCTGCTGGTGCTCGATGCCCATCAGGGCATATCCGAACAGGATGCAACGCTTGCCGGTCATGTGGTGGAGAGTGGTCGGGCACTGGTCGTGGTCATCAACAAGTGGGATGGTCTGCAGAGTGACGAGCGGGACCGCATCAAGTCTGAACTCGAGCGCAAGCTGCCTTTCCTGTCTTTTGCCGAGGTGCTGTTCATTTCCGCACTGCATGGCACAGGTGTCGGACACCTCATGAAAGCGGTGGATGCCGCCTATCGTGCGGCCACCCGTGATCTGAAAACTTCCGATCTGACCAATATCCTGGAACAGGCGATCATGGAACACCAACCGCCACTGGTGCGCGGCCGGCGTATAAAGCTGCGTTACGCCCACCAGGGCGGGCAGAACCCGCCTATCATTGTGATCCATGGCAATCAGACCGAATCCGTACCGCTGACCTACCAGCGCTTTCTGGTCAACCGTTTTCGCAAGGCCTTCAAGTTATGGGGCACACCGGTCAGGATCGAATTCCGTACCAGCGACAATCCTTTAAAGGGGCGTCGCAACAAACTTAACACCCGCCAGCAGCAGAAGCGCCGGCGTATGATGAAACATGTCAAACGAAAGTAGCATCCGTGTTGGTCATGGCTATGATGCCCACCGCTTCGGCTACGGGGATCACGTGGTGCTGGGGGGCGTCACCATTCCTCACGGGCAGGGCCTGATCGCGCATTCCGATGGTGATGTACTCATCCATGCCCTGTGCGATGCCCTGCTGGGTGCTGCCGGGCTGGGCGATATCGGCAGGCATTTTCCCGATACTGATCCCGCACTGAAAGACATAGACAGTCGTATCCTGTTGCGCAGGGTTGTCGCGGAACTGCAGCAGCGGGGATTCAGGCCGGGCAATGTGGATGTCACTGTCATCGCCCAGAAACCTCGCCTGAGCGCCCATATTCAGGAGATGCAGTCCCGTCTTGCCGATGATCTGGGCCTCGATGCTTCGCAGGTCAATATCAAGGCCACGACCACCGAAAATATGGGCTTTACCGGCAGAGGCGAGGGTATTGCCGCCCATGCCATTGTGCTGATTCATGCCTGATCCCACAGCGGACCTGCCGTTTGCCTGGGGTGGTCCCGCGGGCAGCGGTGTATTGCGGGCGTCTGCCGAAGATTTCCAGGTGGTGGAGGATCTGGGTATAGAACCTTCCGGTTCGGGGGAGCATGTGCTGCTCAAGATCCGCAAGCGCAATCTCAATACCGTGGAAGTGGCCACACATATTGCCCGTCTGGCGGGTATTCGCCCGCGTGATGTCAGCTATGCGGGCCTGAAAGACCGGGTGGCGGTGACCACCCAGAGCTTTTCTGTGCATCTGCCGGGCAAGGAGGCGCCGGACTGGGCCGAACTGGAAGGCGGGAACCTGCAGGTGCTGGAAGCCGTTCGTCATCACCGCAAACTGCGCAGGGGCAGCTTGCGGGGAAATGTCTTCACCTTGCGTGTGCGGCAATTTTCGGGAGATGCAGGTGCCCTGGAAGCACGTCTGCAACAGATCGATGAACAGGGCGTGCCCAATTATTTCGGCGCCCAGCGTTTCGGTCGTGATGGCAACAACCTTCAGCGGGCTCAGGCGCTGTTTGCGGGAGAGATCAAAAAGCTGCGGCGCGACAAGCGCAGTATCTGGCTGTCCGCCGCCCGGTCCTGGCTGTTCAACAAGGTACTGGCGGTTCGGGTCTCTGAGGGTACTTGGAACAGGCTGCTGCCGGGTGACGTGATGCAACTGGCAGGAGGGCGAGGGCAATTCCCTGCTGAAGCCGAAGATGACGAATTGGCCTCACGTCTGCGAAACCAGAAAGTGCATGTTACGGGACCCCTGTACGGCAAAGCCAGCCGGGCGCTGCAACCAGGATCGGCAGCGGCTGAGCTGGAGCAGGCGGTGTTGTCGGCAGAGCAGTCGTGGCTGGATGGCCTGCGGCGTTTTGGACTGGAAGCCGACCGCCGCTCCCTGCGGCTGTCGGTGGATGATTTACAGTGGCAGTTGCACAAGGATGAGCTGGAGCTGTGTTTTGGTCTCGTCAGCGGCGGCTATGCCACGGCAGTGGCAAGAGAGTTGTTCCAGTCTGTCTGATGGCTGATTGCTTGTACGGAGTTTGATCAGGCACCACATACTTCACATTTTCACCATTCTTGCGGGGTATTCGACGTGTAGGTTGATGTGCGTCATTTACTCGGGATCCGGCAGGGAATTACGCTGTAATCCATACGTAGGAACCTCAGGGGTGAAATATGAAGTTACTGTCTTTGGCCTGTTCTTTTTTTGCCAGAACCATACCGCAGTTCCTACCAAGGTATTTTGTTTCAGTCATATTGTGCTTGGCGTCTGTCAATGTCCTCGCACATTCCAACTATCGCGGTGATCAGAGTGCAGAGGGAATCCTGCAGCTGCCGTTTATTGAAAATCGGGGGGTAACTACTCACCCCTATCAGCATAGAGCTGTCCCGAAAAGGCCATTTGAATGGCGACCAGCGGATTGTATCCCTGATTTGCCATGGTCTGCAGGTAACTGGAGATGCGGCAATAGG
>NZ_JBHNMF010000089.1:0-9369 GCF_048562965.1 Thiolapillus sp.
GGCGGGCGGCATCGAGCAGAGTCTCCACATGGCTGCTTTCGCTTTGCAGGGCGGACACATGGGATTTCAGAAGCTCGTCAAGCAACTCCTGGCCGTCCATGTCGTACAATTCGTCAAAGCCATCTGAGATTTCCGAGTCGTTTTCCAGCCCCGCCAAGCGCAGACTGGCCTGTTGCTCGCTCTCCTTGAGTGCTGCGAGCCGTCGCTCCAGTGTGGTACGGATTGCTCGAGTGCTCGATACCACCAACCGCTGCATCAGGATCATCAAAAAACCGATGTGGCGTTTCTTCTCGCGCAGGGCCTGGTTGTAGCCTTCGCGAACATAGTCAGTGACGGTCTCGTAAAGAAGCTGCTGGAGGTGGTGACGGGTTTCCCAAGCTACCTGTGCCATCTGTGTGCGCCGTGGCCTGAATAGCGGCTTACCATCGGCATCAATGGCCTTTCGTTTCTCGGTGCGAATGACATAGGGAGCGACCCGGTCGCGGGAGACGCTGTCCATATCCGGGAAGGCGTCGTCATCCAGCAGGCTCATCAAGCGATGGAAGGCATCCGTCTTGCCCTGGTGGGGCGTGGCTGAAAGGAGCAGCACATATGGCGCGGCCTCCGCCAGCCCACGGCCCAGCTTGTAGCGGGCAACCTGATCCGTGCTGCCGTCCAGGCGATGGGCCTCATCCACGACCACCAAATCCCAGCCAGTGGTAATCAGATCCTCGTAGCGGCTGCGGTTGTATTCGGCCACACGTTCCGCTGACCAGCCACGTCGCCTATCCATTGGCTTGACCGAATCCAGGGAGACAATGACCTGATCGAACATCAACCAGGGCGTACTTCGGTGATCAGTTCCCTGGGCCAGACGTTGCAGCGTGCTGATATCGTCACCCAGCACGAGCTGAAACTGTTCATTAAAGTGGGTCTGCATTTCCGCTACCCACTGGGTAGCGATACCCTTAGGAGCCACCACCAGTGTTCTGCGTACCAGCCCACGCAGCTTGAGTTCGCGCATGACGAGGCCCGCCTCAATGGTCTTGCCAAGGCCAACCTCGTCGGCCAGCAAATAGCGCACGCGGTCGCCAGAGATAGCACGAGACAATGCATGGATTTGGTGCGGCAGTGGAATGACATTGGACTCCATGGGATCCAGCAGCACATGCCCATCGGTAGCGCTGGTGGAGCATTCGAGCACTTCCGCCACCTTGGCGGCAGCGGCCACGTAGGCAATGCGTCCGGCTTCGATTTCCGGCTGTATGTCAGCAATCAGCGGCCGTAAGGCGGAGCGGGGTACCCGCACCACCGCATCCTGATTCGGCAACCAGACACGACAAACCGTCTGCCCCCACAAGGTCTGTTCTTCAATGACCTTGCAAGGACTGTTATGAACGGTGCTGTATTGCCACAAACTCATGATATTTCCAGCTCGTCTTTGCCACCGATATTGGCGAACTCAATTGTTCCATCGGTATGCCTCCAAAACATCAATCTGAGCCCCACCCCTTTTTTGGTCAGATGCGTTCTGAAGGCCAATGCTCCATCGTCTCTATTTCGCTGCTTTGCCGTTCCCTCTGCACTTTCTCTAAATTCATTAATAGGATTTTTGGGAATTCCGAGAACAATGCGTACGCATGACTCAATCGTTACCATTGCATAGTCATGTCTTGAGGCTGCATTCCATTTGTGAAGCGACGACACAAAGTCGCTTCCAATGACAAAATTACATATCGCGTCATCACTTACTCCTGATGAAACAAGATTATTGACGCAGGATTCGATACACAAGCGAACCGCTTCTTCATCTGAAGCCCCATCCCAGATGGTCCATAGGTCGAGAGATTTGATAAGTTGCTCATGACTAAAAATGATTGGAATGCTTTGAGAAATAGAGATCGGCATCTTAAAAATTGGAGCGGCATCCTTTGTGACCATACCAATATCGTGAATGTCTGCCTTGATGGCTATGTTATCTGGTGATGGGTTATCAATCTCCCCTCCAGAAGCGACGATCAAATGTGATTCGAGGTTATCAGATGTTCGCTCCTTATCTTTTATGCCAGCAACTAATAGGTCATCCTTGAAAGCCGATCTGCAATTCTTCTTTAAACGATTAAGAATCGCCATCGGAACGCACTCGAATGAATCTTCATCAAAGAGAACGGCGTTTATCTCATAATGGTCTTCTAGGGCGGGCGTTCTTTCCAAAATCGAATTTGCCAACTTTGAAACAGTATTAGCATCCGCAAAATCGCATCCAAATTTATCTATTAATTCGGCCAATCTGTGCCTATGTGGAAATTCTCCATCATCATTAAGCGCAATCCTGACTGAATCTGACAATAAAACACAAGTATCTGCTCTATCAAGAAACCCGCGCCACCCAACTATGGCTTGAATAAATTCCTCAAGCTGATCGACTGAGTCGCATGGATTGGGTAGACACAGCAAATACGGATCGATAATCACCTCTTGGGCCAGCATTAAATTAATCCTTATTCGTTATTTCTCGTTTTTTAGCTAACGCAGCACTAAGAATTTCTTCGGCCTGCTGTTGAGACTGATCAAAGAATCCTTCCGGCCAATCCGAAATGGCACCATACTCATTAATCACTACCTCACGGAAGAATGACCCATGGGATGGCTTTTCAACGAAATAGATCTTGGTCTGGCTGTTTAGCTCATTCTCAGGTGTGGCCGCAGCAATCCGGAAACGAAGGCGATCTATGAAGTATTCACTATGGGTCTCAACAATGCATTGCTTGTTGCATAACGCCATCGAAAGAAAAAAATCACCAAGCAGGGTCTGCACCTTTGGATGCAAATGCAGCTCTGGCTGCTCAAAAACCAGAGTGGAGTCGTCATCTGATAAAAGACACATAACAAGGATCGGCAATACTTGACTTACACCCACACCTACGTGAGTGAGGTCGTACGTGCTATCCGAATTGGTGAGTCCCACCTTCAGTTCGTGTCCTAGCTTCCCCTTATCTTGGCTCTTCACCGAACTGGCAACACCCAGATATTTAAGCCAGTCGATAATGGCAGCTTCGAGTGTCCTGGTGACCGTCTTGCGATCAATTACAGGAGACTTGAAATTTGCTGACGGGATGTACCTGATCTTCTTGTTCTTGTGTAGTTCAAGAATGGATGCCGTGTGTTCACCGCGTAAACCAACATCATGTGGGTCAGCCGCTGGTGCAAGTGGGTACAATGGCTTAGGTGCATCCCTTAACGGTCCCAGATATTTCAGGGACGAGGCAAAGAAGTTATCTAGATACCACGTAGCTTCGGTAATCAAACGAGGCGGCCGAGCCTGGACGAACGCATGGGTTTCAGACTCCGGAGCCGATGACTCCTTCATGGCCGAGTGAATGCGGTCAAATAGATCCTCGCACTCACGTAGTACCTGCTGGACCTTTATACGTTCATCTTGCGATAATTCTCGCAGTCGTTCATGCCATGCTCGGAAAGTGAGCGCCTCGGAATCAGATCCAAATAGGGACTCCTGCCTGTCTCTGTCTTTGAATGTCTGGTCGAAATCAATCGTGTCTTGGAGAGCTTCGCGCAAGACAGCAATAATCTCTTCAGAAAGGAGAATATCTCTTCCCCTGCGGCGCCGAAGGCCCATCGCCCTGCGTGCATCTTCCTGAAGCGCCAGGGTGATGGCATTCGCATCCTCTTCAATCGTATCGATCTCGTAGACAACTCTCTCCGGGAGGAAATGCCTGAGCATGCACCCGATAGGTTTGGCCGACCGGAAATCCTCCTTTACTTCGGCCATTGAACCCTCATCAAGCTCAACCGCATAGTCCAAGCTGGCCCTGAGCTGGTCATCGATTTCACTGACGCCATCAGCACCTTCAATCTCCGAGATAGCCATGGTTGAGTGGTGAATGGAAATGTCTGCCTTCTGATCGATGTTATCCTCGTCTCTGGATAAGCAGGACAACTGAGTAGCAAAAAGCCGAGGTTGTATTTGAAATAACTCCCGCTGGGTACTTGAAGGGTCGGCATCAAAGGAGATCTCACAAGCGATCTCTTGAATCTGATCAGAATGCGGGCCGTAGTAAATAGCACTACGTGGCGTGAACTGCGCCCTTCTTTGAGCCGATGCATCTTGATCGGATAGCGGTTGGCACGTAAATTTGATTGTGATTTGATCCGAACCACTGCCATTCGATTTCAAATCATCGAATTGGCCAAGGCTAGTGAGCGCACCATTCAAAACGACAGATCGAGAACCTACTTTGTGCGCCAGCGTCTGCGCAATAAGTAGAACTGATTGGATAAACGTACTTTTTCCGCTGCTATTTGCCCCTGCGAAAATAGTTAGCGGCCCGAGATCCAGTTCGGTCTCTTCCCGGATCGATTTAAAGTTGAATACCTTCCACTTGGTAATCATAGCTATTCGCCTCCCATTCTTGTAACTGCCTGGTCGTACCACATAAGCAGCTTTGGATCTTCTTCGAGAACTTTATTGGGGATTTTTTCGGCTACGTTAATGATGGTTTGGTAATCGCGTTCCTGCCATGCTTTCTTGAAGCCTGCACGGATGGCTTCCATTCGAAAGGTTTCACCACGCTTGAACTTCCCTTTACGCTGTCTGTACTCATCAAATTCTTTGAGCAGGGCTTTTTCACGGAGCTTTTCCAGGTCGCCTGCCTTATTGGGGTCTGGGACGTACCAGCGATCCTGTGCTTTCGCAATCAGAGCGGGATCATCCTTGGGCAGGTTGCGCAGGTCTTTCCAGTTGGACGAGAGGTAAGCATGGATTTGTTCTGGTACCGAGCCTTTGCCATCATAGCTAAGAAAATTCTGGTTCAGCAGCTCACGCAGGTCGAGTTGGGCCTCATTCTTGTCCCAGCCGCCAAGTTGCTGCATGAACTGCGGATTGATATCGGCAAAGGTCTGCGGCTTCTGTTTGAGCAGTTGGCGTAACCACTGAATCATCGATGCTTCGTCTTTGACGAACATCTCGACAGTTTCAGTCATCCCGCCAGAGGTCATTTTTTTGCGGTCGTATTCCGCAACCTGGTCCGGCAGGAAATACATACCATCCCGTTCGATGAAACGTTGCGTCAGCCCAATCTGGAACTCCTGACTGGATATCGGTACCGGATAACCCTTACGGACATAATAGGCCACCATCTGGTCAAACAGGATGCGTGGATCACGCTCAGGGACGAACTGTAACAATGCACCCTGGTGCTTGGTTACGGGCAGGTATTTCAGATGAGTACGAACAAAATCCCAGACGCCTTCTTCGGTTTCGGCCTCTTTCTGGAATCGTTCTTCAAAGCCACCGTTGGGTTTGTAGGCTGAGATAACAAGGTCTTGTTTAACGGCTGTGGGAGTTGTTACTGCTTTAAAACTGCCTTGCTGTTTATCCAATGCTGAAACATTGGCGACCAGAAATCCTGCTTCTGTCAGTGCGGTTTGAATAGAGTTCCAAACCGATGCCTTGGTGTTTGAAAATTCTACCGTCATCCAGCGTCCCGGCTTCAATACACGATAGGCTTCCTTAAAACAGGAAGTCATCAATTGACGATATTCCTCAGGGCCTTTTTTCTGGACACTATTTTCTATGGCTTCGGGTTTGTTGTTGGTAAATACCTTTAACCACGACTCCCAGATAAAGCTTAGCTCAGAGTAATTGAGGTTTGCTCCAAAAGGTGGATCTGTAAAAATGTAATCCACACTGTAATTATTTTGATTAACCCAACCAGCAGAACTCGTTGAAAGTAGTTGTTTTGAAAAATCCGAAAATAATTTTTTCTTGCGAATATTCTTATTAAACACGTCATTCGCAGAAACCAAAACAGGAATCTCCTTAATCAAGGACGGAATGTATAATGTACCAGCCATAGGACCACCACCAGCTCCCGCTATACCTCCTGCCCATCTATATCTGTAGAGTTTCGTCAATGTCCACCACATTGCAAATTGACTAATCAAAAAGTTAGAGGAGCTTCTTTTTCTGATAGCAGCCAGCACCCTCAAATTTCGCTTGGTATAAAAATGATGCACATGGGTAATGCCTGCCGGATCATTTCGGCGGGTCTCTTTCCCTTCCATCATACGGTCAGTCGGAAACCAATAGGGAATATCGGCATTTTCGATTTTTTCAATGAGAGCCAGATCAACCGCATCAGGTATTTTTTCAAAGCGTCCTTTGCTTCCCTGCACGGTATAATTGATCAACACTGGCGCCTGTTTTGCCTGCCTTACCGTATCATTTAAAGCCTTATCAAATTTTGTTGTCCACGCCCGTTCCATGTTGCGTTTGGTCAGTTCTGTATTGCAGTGCGAGCATGGGAATGTATCTTTTACTTTACCAGCCTCTTTATCCACTGCGGCTTCCCAAAATACCACTTCGTTAGCACATTCGGGGCAAACAAACACATCCGACCATACCATATAATTGATTTTTCCCTTGGTCTTTCCGTCAGTATGTAATGTCTTATACATCCACCCACATTCTTCTTCAACTTCTTTAAGAATGAGCTTAGCCTCTTTCTCAAAAGTCGCCACATCCACCGGAGTGTTGTAATTGTACGCAATAAATGTGGCTGCCGGTGAAAGGTCGTTTAGCACTGCCCGACGCACTCCAAGTTTTGAAAATGGCTTCCAAATCTTCTTACCATCTTCGTTAATTTCCTCCTGGAGAATGGTGCCATCCTGCTTAACCTGATAGCCAAGCGACATAACCACATCACGATCACCACACATCTGTGCGGCCACACCCGTCATGCCAGTTCCACAGAATCCGTCAAACACGATGTCGCCCGGCTCCGTGTAGTGAAGGATGTAGCGCATGATAGCCTTGTGCGGCACCTTGGTGTGGTAAGAGTGCGCGTTGTAGATCGGGTCGTTTTTGCCCTCACTCACATCTGCTGCAAAAGGCTCACGGTGATAGTGGTAGCCTTCAGGCTGCCCTGGCTGCCGCGCTTCCCATTCGGCAACAAAATCAGTAATCCATGGATTCGGACAGGCGGTGTAATACGGCGGATCGCTCAGGTTCAGAATATCCTCGTCACTACCAATGGGAAAGCCTTCGATCTTGCGGAATTCCGGATCCTGCAGCTTCTTGCGCAGCTCCTCGGTAAAGTGGGCGCGGCGGGCTTCGTCGTTCTCAAAGGTCATCCCGAGGCAAGTCACCGGGCCAGATGGTTTCCGTGCCTCCTCTGGGAGCGCATCGAATAAACTGTTTTGACTCATATCCAAATCCTTGCTGGTTTCTTGTTTCTCAGATTGATCACCCTTTCAACCACATTTATTCAATGACGATCCGTACCTTGGCCGGGTCCTTGCCCCTGGTGAGCTGATCAATGTATTCCTCAAAGCGTTTCTTCATCTCAGCCGGGGTTGCCGGGCCATCAGTCACCTGCAGGGCAGTTTGAAGTTCCTGCGCCGTAACGGTTACTTTCACCAGGCCGGAGAGCACTTCCTTCAGGGCGTGGACAAAGTTGCTGTCCAGCGGCGCAGGCAATTCCTTCGACTTGATGAAGGCCTCCAACGGTTCGCGGTCGTCGGTCTTCAACAGATCCATATTGGCCTGGGTGATCGGGTCTTCCAGGTTGCCAAGGATTGTGGAGGTCCAGCCAGCCAACATGGTATCGAGCTGAGCATCCATCTGATCGATCACCTGCGAACCTGTGGCCGCGCTGGTTTCCAGCGATGGCCGGAATCCGCAATGCAGGCAAATAGGCGTGGAGTCGAGGTTCTGCTCTGTCAGTGCAAAGCAGCTCTTCAATCCGGCCAGGCGGTTCTGGAAGTCGGTGAGCTGTTGCCGGGGCATCAGGTCGATACCAGCTAGTTTGAGCAAGGTCTGCAGGCGGGCATCATTGAGCAGCGCCGCTTTACGCTTATCGTCGTTCACGCCCAGCCGGGCCTTGGTGTGCAGGCCAATGTACGCGACAATGTAATCTTTCTTGAGCTTCTGGAGCTTGGCCCCGATGCCTTGGGATTGCGTGGCCAGCTTAGTCAAGTCTGCCTGCTTGAGTGCGTCCAGCACATCCTGCCGAGTGGCCTTCATCCGGTCCACCCAATCATGCTCGGCAGGCAGTACCGCTTCGGCAGTGGAGAGCCAGGATGCCGTCGGCCCGTAATCCATGACGAACTCGCGCAGGGAATCCAACTCATCCAGAGCCTTCACAGCTGGCTCAACAGCCATTACTTCCTGGGCGCTGTAGCGGAAGTTCTTCAGCTTGCCAGGCGATGAATAGGCCTGGAGTGATTCAAAGAAGCTCTTGGCCTCATCCAGTCCGCTGACCTGGCTGGCAAGGTCGGTATCTGCGAGCAGATCCATTCCCCAGAATGACAGCCCATCACGCAGGGTCTGCTGGGTCGTGACGATGCGTTTGACCACTTTGTCTACGGCCTGCTGCAGGTTCTTCACCGGTTCGTCCTTGCCTTGGGTAACAAGCTGGGCCATACCAGGCGTCATACCAAGGAGTTCAAACAGCGCTTTGAGCGCGGGCAGGTTCCATTCCTTGGGCTGCTCCAGATGTTTGAAACGGATCAGTTCATCCATGCCGGTGGCGGCAAGCTGCGCAAGGCCGGTAGCGTCGAATTTTTTACCCGGAATGGCGAGAACAATATCGCCGGAGTAGACCAATGTAGCCAGGATAACCACTACCCATTCGGGCTCGAGCCTTGATGCGCCTGGATTCATATATTCCAGACCGTGGTCGTCCTGGATAATCTCGCTGCGGTTCACCACCTGACCATGGCCCTTGGACTTGACGGCATCAAGGATAAATTTGCTGTACTTCGACTTGTAGGGGTCAAGCTTCTCGCCGTCGAGCAGATCTAGGGCATCCAGTACGGCTGTGGCCTGCTTGGTACGGTTCTGCCCGGCGATGGCTCGCAGAGCGTCAAGCACGGCCTGAGCGCGATTGTTGCCGGTGATGAGCACCGAGAAGAAGGGGTAGTCCGGCGCCTGGTTCTCGAAGCTTGGAGCCAAGCAAACACCGGCAATGGTGTTCACCAAATCGCGAAAATTGATGGTCTCGTGGGGCGACAGGCCCGACAAGTCACGGATGGATTTACCCTTGGCCCATTCGGTCATGGACTTGGCGCGGCCCTGATAGGTGACTTCGAAGGCATTGGTCATGTGCTTCTGCAGCCACTGGACCAGCTTCTTCAGGAAGCCGTTGGCTTTGGATTCATAAGTGGACTTGGCATGGCCCGATGAGGTGGCCGCAAGGTCAAGGGCAGCCGCGTAACTCTTCAGCGCGGTTTGGAATTCCTCATCAGTCCCTTTCAGACGAAAGAAGACTTCGTCACTTTCTTTAGTATCCTTGAACCGGGGTGGATCGTTTGGCTGGATAAAATAGAGGTAGAAGTCTCGCTGAGGCACCGCAGTGGAGCGCTCATTAG
>NZ_JBHNMF010000090.1:0-9366 GCF_048562965.1 Thiolapillus sp.
GCCTATTGCCGCATCTCCAGTTACCTGCAGACCATGGCAAATCAGGGATACAATCCGCTGGTCGCCATTCAAATGGCCTTTTCGGGACAGCTCTATGCTGATAGGGGTGAGTAGTTACCTCCAAAGAAGGTGAAAGTTTTCTGCCTGCTTGCCAGTGGGCGATTTGGGCATGAGCCATGACGGTTATCATGGGAAACAGGCTGGCAAAGGCAATGAGACCGAAGCCATCGATGAGGGGGCTGCGGCCCGGTATGTTATGCGCCAGCCCCAGGCCAAGTGCCGCAACCAGAGGCACGGTGACGGTGGAAGTGGTAACACCGCCTGAGTCATAGGCAAGGGCAATGATCATGCGCGGTGCAAACATGGTCTGAATCACCACGACCACATAGCCACCGATGATGAACCAGTGCAGGGGGTAGCCGGTGACAATGCGCCAGGTGCCCAGTACCAGTTCCCAGGGCGACCCCCAGGGCCACGGCGGTACGCAGTCCCCAGATGCCGATGGAACCGCCGGAAACTTCATGCGCCTTGATCGCCACGGCAAGGAGGGCCGGTTCCGCGACGGTGGTGGCAAAGCAGATGGCAAAAGCAAAGGCATACACCCAGTAGTAGTCGGACCAGTGAATGTCTTCCGGGTTGGCTATACCCAGGAACCTGGGGTCAGTCAGTTGTGCGGCCATGGTCTTGCCCAGCGGGAACAGCGCCAGTTCCAGACCTTCCAGAAAGAAAGCCAGCCCGACGAGCACATAGGCAAAGCCCAGTAGGACTTTTTTCATGTTTGGAATCGGGCGCTTCAGGTACAGGAACTGAAAACCGAAGATGATCACAGCGATAGGCAACACATCCAGAATGGTGCTCAATCCCGTAAACAGCAGACCTGACAGCAGATTCAATGGATGACCATCCCGTAAACCATGACAAACATGATTGGTGTGAGCGAGGCAAAGGCAATAAGACCGAAACCGTCGATCATGGGGTTGCGTCCCTTGATGGAAGAGGCCAGTCCCACTCCCAGTGCAGTGACCAGGGGCACAGTGATAGTAGACGTGGTCACTCCGCCGGAGTCGTAAGCAATGCCGATGATCTCCCTGGGTGCAAATTCAGTAATGATGATAATGCACACATAGCCGCTCACGATTAGCCAGTGTATCGGCCAGCCTTTCAGAATGCGGATTACACCCAACACGATGGCCAGTCCCACGGAGAGGGCCACCGTGTAACGCAGCCCGCGTGCGTAGCTTTCCATGGAATCGCTGGACTGATGAATGAGGTTGCCGGCTGCGGCTATCTCGGAAGCCTCTTCTGCAATGGCGATAAGCGCAGGCTCGGCCACCGTAGTGCCGAACCCCAGAGCGAAAGCGAACAGCAGCAACCACACCACGCTGCCTTTGCGGGCGAAAGACTGCGCCATGGACTGGCCGATGGGGAAAAGGCCCATTTCCAGCCCTTTTACAAACAGGCTCAGGCCGATGGCAACAAATAATATGCCCAGCAGCAAATCCACATAGTTTGGTAGAGGCTGACGAATTACCAGCAGCTGAAAAATGCTCACCACCAATACGATGGGCAGCAGATCCCGCAGACTGTCCAGAATGGGCTGTATCGACTTTGGCAGCTGGTATTGCTTCATGACAAAAAGCATAACAAAAAAAACCCGGCGGCTGCCGGGTTTCATTGGATTGTAGCGCTGTTGGATCAGCTGGCGGCCAGGTCGCGCAACACGTACTGCAAAATCCCCCCGTGACGGTAGTATTCCCACTCGTTGGGGGTATCGATGCGCACCCGGGCATTGAAGATAATCTGGTGGCCGCCTTCTGCTGTGGCGGTGACCACGACTTCTTTTGGGCTACCGTCCGCCAGGCCGGTGATGGAGTACAGCTCTTTTCCGGACAGCCCCAGGGTAGTGGGCGTTTCGCCATCTTTGAACTGCAGGGGCAGGATGCCCATGCACACCAGGTTGGTGCGGTGGATGCGCTCGTAGGATTCGGCGATGACCGCCCGCACACCCAGGAGCTTGGGTCCCTTGGCCGCCCAGTCCCGGGAGGAGCCGGAGCCGTATTCCTTGCCGGCGATGACGATGGCCGGGGTGCCGCTATCCTGGTACTTCATGGCGGCATCGTAGATGGACATCTGCTCGCCGTTGGGCATATGCAGGGTGACGCCACCCTCGGTGCCCGGCGCCAGCAGGTTGCGCAGGCGGATATTGGCGAAGGTGCCGCGCATCATCACTTCGTGGTTGCCCCGGCGTGAGCCGTAGGAGTTGAAGTCCTTGGGATCCACGCCGTGTTCCTGCACATACTCGCCCGCAGGGGAATCGGCCTTGATGGCGCCGGCGGGGGAAATGTGATCCGTGGTCACGGAATCCCCCAGCAGGGCCAGCACCCGGGCGCCGTGAATATCGCGGATTTCGCCGGCTTCCATGGCCATGCCCGCGAAATAAGGCGGATTGCGGATATAGGTGGAATCTGTGTTCCAGCCAAAGCGCTGGCCTTCGGCTCCTGACAGGTTCTTCCAGTTGGCGTCCCCCTCGAAAACATGCTCATACGCCTTGTGAAAACCTTCCGCGGTGACATTGGCGGCCATGGCCTCGCTGATTTCCCGCTGGGTCGGCCAGATGTCCTTGAGATACACTGGATTGCCGTCCCGGTCCGTGCCCAGGGGCTCGCTGTACAGGTCGATGTTCATGGTGCCGGCCAGGGCGTAGGCTACTACCAGGGGCGGGGAGGCCAAATAGTTCATGCGCACCTCGGCGTGTACCCGGCCCTCGAAATTGCGGTTGCCGGAGAGTACCGCGGTGACGCTGAGATCGCCCTCGGTGATGGCTCTGGAGGCAGCCTCGGGCAGGGGGCCGGAGTTGCCGATACAGGTGGTGCAGCCGTAACCCACGATATCGAAGCGCAGCTTCTCCAGGGATTCCAGGAGTCCCGCCTTCTGCAAATAATCCGTGGCGGCCAGGGAACCGGGAGCCAGAGAGGTCTTTACCCAGGGCTTGGTGTCCAGGCCCTTTTCCACCGCCTTTTGCGCCACCAGTCCGGCAGCGATCATCACCGAGGGGTTGGAGGTGTTGGTGCAGGAAGTGATGGCGGCGATGACCACGCTGCCATCGTCTAGTGCCACTTCCTGGCCGTCGATGACAGTCTTGACGGGGCCTTTGCCCTGAATGCCCGCCTGGGATTTCAGGCTCTCCAAATCCCGCTGGAACACCGGCTTGGATTCGCGCAGCTCAATGCGGTCCTGGGGGCGCTTGGGGCCGGAGATGCTGGGAACGATGGTGGAAATATCCAGCTCAAGTGTTTCTGAATAATCAGCGACTTGTGAATTATTTCTCCACATTCCCTGAGCTTTTGCATAGGCTTCCGTGAGGGCGATATGCTCCTCGGGGCGGCCCGTCAGGCGCATGTAGTCCAGGGTTTCCTCATCGATGGGGAACAGGCCGCAGGTGGCGCCGTATTCCGGGCCCATGTTGGCGATGGTGGCCCGGTCGCCCATGGGCAGGTGGGACAGGGCATCACCGTAGAATTCCACGAACTTGCCTACCACGCCGTGCTCACGCAGTTTCTGCACGATGGTCAGCACCAGGTCCGTGGCGGTGGCCCCTTCGGGAAGCTGCCCTGTGAGCTTCATGCCCACCACCTTGGGAACCAGCATGGAGATGGGCTGGCCCAGCATGGCGGCCTCGGCCTCGATGCCGCCCACGCCCCAGCCTAGTACGCCCAGGCCGTTGACCATGGTGGTGTGGGAATCCGTGCCCACCAATGTGTCGGGGTAGGCCTGGAGCACACCCTGGTTCTCATGGGCGAAGACTACCCGGGACAGGAATTCCACGTTCACCTGGTGCACGATACCCGTGTCCGGCGGCACCACCTTGAAGTTGTTGAAGGCCTGCTGGCCCCACTTGAGGAACTGGTAGCGCTCGCGGTTGCGCTCGAATTCGATCTGGGCGTTGAGTTCCGCGGCATTGGGTATCCCGAATTTGTCCACCTGCACCGAATGGTCGATGACCAGTTCCGCTGGTTGCAGGGGGTTGATTTTCTCGGGATCGCCGCCGAGCTCGGCAATAGCGTCGCGCATGGCGGCCAAGTCCACCACGGCGGGCACGCCGGTGAAGTCCTGCATGAGCACCCGGGCGGGGCGGTACTGGATCTCCTGGCTGGGCTCGGCTTGGCTGTCCCAGTTGGCCAGGGCCTCGATATCGCTTTTGGTGACGGTGACGCCGTCCTCGTTGCGCAGCAGGTTTTCCAGCAGAATCTTGGTGGCGAAGGGCAGGCGGGCGCTGCCGTCGATGGCGTCCAGTCGGTAGAACTCGTAGGTCTTGCCGCCGGCTTCCAGGGTGTCCCGGGCGTTGAAGCTGTTGCTCATGGGAAAAGAACTCCATATTCAGAAATAGAAACTGGCGGGGATTTTATCGCGAATCCACCGCCAGCTGGTTGAAATTTACAGGCTAGCCTGAGTTGGGAGGTGTCGCCGGCGAGTCTGTTTCGGGGGAGGGGTCAGCACCCGGTTCAGGAAGCGGTACCGCTGAAGGTGCGGTTGAGGGTTCCCCGTCGTGCAGGTACTCGTGGGTTTTTTCAGCAGCAGCATCGTAGTATTCACCGGTCTTTTCCTTCGCAGCTTCGTAGTATTCTCCGCTTTTCTGCTTGGCGGTCTGGTAATACTCACTGCTTTTATCAGCGACTGCTTTGGCAGCCTCTGCAGTTTCATCTTTGACATCCTCATACACTTCCTTGGCCACTTCCCCGGCAATAGCGGCTTTTTCCTTGACCACTGCAGCGGTAGCGGCAGCCGTTTCCTTGGTCTGCTCCACCAGTTCCTTTGCTTCCTTTTTCAATTTGGCATCGTTTTCCGAATTTGGGTCGCAGGCTCCCAGACTGAGTGAAAGGGCAGCCATGCCGGTAATTGCAAGAATCTGTTTGTTCATGTTTCTTCCTCCAGAAGTTCATGAGCAGCGGCAAGGAGACGCCGCTGCCGGGTCAGTAAATGCCAGCGTTTTCCACCGCACTGATACCACAGGTGAGCGGCCCTTACGCCTGCCAGCAATGCGCTGCGGATACGGGCGGCAATGTCCGGATTCTCCAGATGCAGGGGTTCTCCCTGGACCATGATTTTAGGTGACATGCCACTGATATGGTCCTGATAGATTCTGGCAAGCTGGCTGTACTGTGTATGCTTTTCGAAATCGAATGCATCGATACGTGACTCAAAAGCCTTCAGGTCCGCCCCCAGTGCCGCAGCTTTGTTCTTGTCCAGGAACAGCTTTCTGCCCAACTGCAGCAGACGGATGCTGTACTGGGTGAGTTCGGGGTTTCTGTCTGCGGGTGATTCCAGCTGTACGATGAAATGGTGCAGCCCCAGTGTCAGATTTTTCGGGGTGCCGAAGACCGCTTCCACAGAATCGGGGTGGGTCTGGAACAGGCTGGCGATGCTGGCATTCAGTGCTTCATCCAGGGTTCTACCATAACGGGCGAGCTCGAAGGTAAGCCGGGCGCTCTGAAACACGCCACCGAGAATCAGCGCATGGTCCCTGTCTGTGTATTTCCGGCTCATCAGCGGATAACTCCCCCGCCGAGACATTCGCCGTTGCTGTACAGCACCACCGATTGCCCCGGTGTAACGGCGCGCTGGGGAAGCCTGAAATCCACGTGCATGAATCTGTCCTCTACTACTACCTTACAGTCCTGCAGGGGCTGCCTGTGACGGCAGCGTGCCTGTGCTTCGAATGCCCGTCCGGGCGGGCTGCCGCTGATCCAGTGAAGCTGTTCCGCTTCGAGGCTGCCTGAGAACAGCAATGGATGATCGTGCCCCTGCACGGCGATGAGTATATTGTGTTCCAGATCCTTGCCGGCGACAAACCAGGGAGCTTCCTCTGATCCTGCAACACCGCCGATACCCAGCCCCTGACGCTGTCCCAGTGTGTAGTACATCAAGCCCTGGTGTCGGCCGATGACCGTGCCGTCGGGGGTCTGTATTTCGCCGGGACTGGCGGGCAGGTAGGTGGAGAGGAAATCACGGAAGTGCCGTTCCCCGATAAAACAGATGCCGGTGCTGTCTTTTTTTCCGGAGTTGCTGAAACCGGCTTCCCGAGCGATCTTGCGCACCTGGGGTTTGGTCAGGCCGCCCAGGGGAAACAGGCTGTGTTTCAGGGCGTGCTGGCCCAGCATGTAGAGGAAGTAGGTCTGATCCTTGTTGTCGTCTTCTGCCTGCAGCAGATGGCAGCTTTCATCGCAGGTGGCGCGGGCATAGTGGCCCGTGGCGATACAATCGGCGCCCCTGTCCAGGGCATGATCGAGGAAAGCCCTGAACTTGATTTCCCGGTTGCACAGGATGTCGGGGTTCGGCGTGCGTCCTGCCTTGTATTCCTCGAGAAAATAGCTGAAAACGCGCTCCCAGTACTCTGCCGAGAAATTCATTGTGTGCAGGGGAATATCGAGTGTATCGGCCACCGAGCGGGCGTCCGCCAGGTCCTCGGCTGCGGAGCAGTATTCCGAATCGTCGTCTTCTTCCCAATTCTTCATGAACAGGGCCTCCACCTGCCAGCCCTGTTCCTTCAGGAGCAGGGCGGCAACGGCTGAATCGACGCCGCTGGACAGCCCGATGATGACCTTGCCTTTGCTCATGCTTCGAGATGGTGCAGGCTGTTCAGGGGCAGGCGTACGCCCCGGAGATAGTCGTGGATGCATTGTAGCACCATGGGGCTGCGCAGCTGATTTTCACGCGCCCGGATCTGATCCAGTGTCAGCCAGTGGGTGGCAATGATTTCCCTGTCCAGTGAGCGGGCGGGATCCGCTGCTCCCACCTCGCCAGTAAAGCAAAAACGCAGGTAGGAACGCTGTTTTTCCTTCAGCCGGTAGAGATAGGTACCCAGCAGGGCCTGGGGCGCAAAGTCACGGGCGGTTTCCTCCAGTACCTCGCGAACAGCCGCATCGGGCAGGGATTCTCCCTGTTCCAGATGGCCGGCAGGCTGATTGAAGACAGCTCTGCCGTCGATGTGTTCTTCCACCAGCAGGAAACGGGCATCCTGCTCGATTACGGCGGCGACAGTAACATGTGGTTTCCAGATCATGGCTTCATTTTACAGGGGATCTGTTTCCACTGCCCGGGTTGAAGGCCTGATAACCGCCAATCGCCGACAGCCACGCGTACCAGACGCAGAGTGGGGAAGCCGATGGCCGCCGTCATGTGCCGCACCTGGCGGTTGCGTCCTTCCTGAATGCGGATTTCCACCCAGCTGGTGGGGATGCTGGCGCGATAGCGAACCGGGGGATCCCGGGGCCAAAGTTCCGGTTCGGTAATCACCCTGGTTCTTGCTGGCAATGTGGGACCGTCCTTCAGCACTATGCCCTTTCTGAGAGGATCAAGGTCGCTGTTGGCGATGCTGCCTTCCACCTGCGCCCAATAGGTTTTCCAGGTGTGTTTCTTCGGGTGGGTGAGCCGGTGGGCTAGCTTGCCGTTGTTGGTCAGCAGCAGCAGGCCTTCGCTGTCCCGGTCGAGCCGGCCCGCGGGATATACACCTTTCAGCGGGATGTAATCCGCCAGCACGGCCCGGCCTTCCCTGTCGGTAAACTGGGTGAGCACTCCGTATGGCTTGTTGAACAGGATCAGGCGCGTCATGGGGGGAATGAAAATGTTAGAATGTGCGCCATACAATAGCAAAAAGGGTATGTTTAATGTCTTACGAAAAAATTGAAATTCCCGCCGGTGGCGAAAAGATAACCGTCAACGCGGATAACAGCCTCAATGTGCCTGACAATCCCGTCGTACCTTTTATCGAGGGTGATGGTATTGGCGTGGATATTACACCGGTGATGAAGAAAGTGGTGGATGCAGCGGTATCCAAAGCTTATGGCGGTGAAAAGGCTATTGCCTGGATGGAGGTCTATGCCGGCGAGAAGGCGGTTAAGGTATACGGCGACGATACTTGGTTGCCTGAAGAGACCTTCGATGCGGTTAAAGACTACGTGGTTTCCATCAAGGGACCGCTGACCACGCCTGTTGGCGGTGGCATACGTTCTTTGAACGTGACCCTGCGGCAGGTACTGGACCTGTATGTCTGTCTGCGCCCGGTACGCTATTTTTCCGGCACGCCCAGCCCTCTGTGCCATCCGGAGTGCACCAATATGGTCATCTTCCGCGAAAATTCCGAGGACATCTACGCGGGAATCGAATGGGCGGCCGGTTCTGAAGAAGCGGGAAAAATAATCGATTTTCTGCAGAACGAAATGGGTGTCACCAAGATTCGTTTTCCAGCGACCTCAGGCATCGGCGTAAAACCCGTTTCCAGTGAAGGGACAAAACGACTGGTCCGCAAGGCTGTTCAGTATGCGGTGGACAATGACCGTGATTCTGTCACCCTGGTGCACAAGGGCAATATCATGAAGTTCACCGAAGGTGCCTTCAAGGAATGGGGCTACGAACTGGCGAAAGAGGAATTTGGTGCCGTGGAGATCGATGGCGGCCCCTGGTGTTCTTTCAAGAATCCCAATACAGGCAAGGAGATCATCGTCAAGGATGTCATTGCCGACGCCTTCCTGCAGCAGATCCTGCTGCGCCCGAAAGAATACGATGTGATTGCTACCCTGAATCTCAATGGCGACTACATCTCTGATGCCCTGGCGGCCCAGGTGGGTGGTATCGGTATCGCCCCAGGTGCAAACCTGTCGGATACTGTGGCCATGTTCGAAGCCACCCACGGTACGGCGCCCAAATATGCCGGGCAGGACAAGGTCAATCCGGGCTCACTGATCCTTTCTGCCGAGATGATGCTGCGTCACATGGGCTGGATAGAGGCCGCGGACCTGATCATCAAGGCCATGGGTGCTGCGATACAGAAAAAGACGGTCACTTATGATCTGGAGCGCCTCATGGAAGGAGCTGAGCTGTTGAGCTGCTCGGCCTTTGGCGACGCCATGATTGCGCAAATGTAGATCTATCCGGGCTGGTAACGAAAAAAGCCTGCGGGAAAGAATTCCGGCAGGCTTTTTTGTTTGGTCGAACAGTTATTCTGCAGCGTATTTCAGGTTCTGTGCATGCAGGCCTTTCGGTCCCTGCTCGATTTCAAATTCCACGGCCTGACCTTCTTTGAGCGTCTTGTATCCGTCCATTTCGATGGCGGAGAAATGTACGAACACATCTTCTTCACCCTCATTTGGGGTAACGAAACCGTAACCCTTAGCGTTATTAAACCACTTTACGACACCGCTAGGCATATTCATCCTCCTGCTTGTTCCTTTGGTGTTAAAAATTATTATTGGTACTAGAGTTTAGAGTTTCAGAGGAGAAAAACCACTAAAAATCTCAAAAAATAGTTGACATAGCAAGGCGCGGCCTCTCAGAAGAGAAATCAACACAAACTTCTGGAGGCCGCTATGG
>NZ_JBHNMF010000091.1:0-9303 GCF_048562965.1 Thiolapillus sp.
TAGTGAACTGGAGATCAGTTCGCGCACCTATAGGCGCTGGACCCAGTGCGGCAGTGTCAAAGCCGATGGCCGCCCAGACGCAGAACGCCCGGCGCCTGCGAACAAGCTGATGCCAGAGGAATGACAACAGATTTTGAAGACCTGCAACGAGGCAGCGTATCGGAGCCTTCCTCCGTCACAGATCGTGCCGGCATTGGCTGATGAAGGGATCTATATCGCATCAGAATCGAGCTTTTACCGGATAATGAAGGAGGCGGACCAGCTACACCACCGCGGGAAAGACCAGGCCCCGAGGAAAGTCGCGAAACCAGCTGCTTACAAGGCAGCGGGGGCGAATGAAGTCTGGAGTTGGGACATTACGTTCCTGGCGACCACCGTAACGGGGTTGTTCTATCGGCTCTACCTGGTGATGGATATTTACAGTCGCAAGATTGTAGGCTGGGAAATTCATGAAAACGAAACAGCTGAGAATGCCTCGCTATTGATCCGCAAAGCCTGTCTGGCGGAGGGTGTCAGTGAGAGGGGCTTAGTACTTCATTCCGACAATGGATCACCGATGAAGGGCGCGACCATGCTGGTGACGCTGCAACGACCTGGTGTCGTACCGTCATTCAGTCGTCCATCGGTGAGTAATGACAATCCGTATTCGGAGAGCCTCTTTGGCACAATGAAGTACACCCCGGCATTCCCATCGAAGCCGTTTGAAAACTTAGGCGCTGCGCGCGAGTGGGTTTATGGATTTGTCCACGGGTACAACGAAGAACATCGTCACAGCGGGATACAATTTGTGACGCCAGCACAACGCCACAACGGTGCGGAGCGATCGATTCTGGTGAAACGCGATGCGCTCTATCAGGCGGCAAAGCAACGAAACCCGGAGCGATGGAGTCGAGGGACGCGAAACTGGGAACCGGTCGGCGAGGTGTGGTTGAATCCGGAAAATGATGGCACCGAGGAGACTGGAATTAGAGAAGAAGCAGCGTAGACAAATGGACAGGTATCTTGACAAACGTCGATGTTGCTTACTCTAAACTCTAGTTCCAATAAAATAATATTGTCGGTATTGCACCAGTAAGCGAACCCTCAAGCAACAATTCATGGATACACTGCCAAGCATAGCGCCGAAAAATTATAAGACGCCATATTTGGCGTATTAATGGCGCTTTCTGCTGTCAATTAGCCAGTTTTGGCCTGTTATAGGCAGTTTGCACTCCTGCATTAGTTTCCAGTCAAAAAAACATATTGCGAATACGTGTTTTACCGACATTCTCCGCTTTTCTTCTTGATTGATGCCTGTATTTCCTGTATTTTCTTAGTTTAGCATCATTGTCCAACTATTGAGAATGCCATGACAAGCGAGATTATGACCATTAAAGAGGTCGCCAGTTATCTGAAACTGACGGAGAAAACGGCCTATCGTCTGGCAGCTGATGGAAAGATCCCGGGATTCAAGGTGGGTGCCTCGTGGCGGTTTCGTAAAAGCGAAATCGACCGCTGGATCATCCAACAAGAACAGAAGATGGATCAGGCTAAATAACTGACGAGCACACTTGAGAAATCTCTATGAAAACAGCTGAACAAGAATTCCTGAAAGCCCTCGACGATAAACTCTGGAAGGCTGCCGACAAGCTGCGCAACAATCTGGACGCAGCCAACTACAAGCACGTCGTGCTGGGCCTGATCTTCCTGAAGTATGTCTCCGATGCGTTTGAAGAGCGGCAGACTGAACTGCGCCACTTGTTCACCGAGGATGACAGCGACGACAACATCTACTATATGCCGCGTGATGACTACGACAGCGACGAGGAGTACGAGGAAGCCGTCAATGCCGAGCTGGAACTGCACGAGTATTATCAGGAGAAGAACGTGTTTTGGGTGCCCAAACAAGCACGCTGGGATTTCATAAAAAGCACTGCCGCCTTACCCATAGGTAGTGAAGTCGAGTTAGACGATGGAAAGACCTTCAAGATGACTTCTGTCTCTAGGTTAATCGACAACGCATTGGAATCCATCGAAAACTTCAAGATCGACGACAAACTGGCCAACCCCAAGCTAAAAGGCGTTCTGCCTCGTGTGAGCCAGTATCAGGTTGAAAACCACAATCTCTCGGAACTGATCAACAAATTCTCCGATACCAGCTTCAGCAAGCCCGAATTTAATGGCCATACGCTTAATCTGCACAGCAAAGACATTCTCGGCCATGTCTACGAATACTTTCTTGGCCAGTTCGCCCTGGCCGAAGGCAAACAGGGCGGCCAATATTACACGCCCAAAAGCATCGTCACCCTGATTGTCGAAATGCTCGAACCCTACAACGGCCGTGTCTATGATCCGGCCATGGGCGCCGGTGGCTTCTTTGTCTCCAATGACAAGTTCATCGAAGCCCATGCCGACGAAAAACACTACAAGGCAGCCGAACAGAAAAAGCATATCTCCGTCTACGGCCAGGAGAGCAACCCCACCACCTGGAAGCTGGCCGCAATGAACATGGCCATCCGGGGCATCGATTTTAACTTCGGCAAGAAGAACGCCGACAGCTTCCTGGATGACCAGCACCCGGACCTGCGGGCCGATTACGTCATGGCCAATCCGCCCTTCAATATCAAGGACTGGTGGCATGCCAAGCTGGAAAATGACGTGCGCTGGAAATACGGCACCCCACCCAAAGGCAACGCCAACTTCGGCTGGATACAGCACATGCTGTATCACCTTAATGACCAGGGCTCCATGGCGCTGCTGCTCGCCAACGGCTCCATGAGCTCCAATACCAATAACGAAGGCGAAATCCGCAAGTCATTGATCGAAGCAGACCTGGTCGAGTGCATGGTGGCCCTGCCCGGGCAGCTGTTCACCAACACCCAGATACCCGCCTGCATCTGGTTCCTGACCAAAGACAAGGCCAATGGCCTGTCGCTGGATAAAAAGAAAACCGACCGGCGCGGCAAAACCCTGTTTATCGATGCCCGCAATCTAGGTTATATGAAAGACCGGGTATTGCGAGACTTTACCGAACAGGATATCACCAAAATCACCGACACCTTCCACGCCTGGCAACAGGATGAGGGCGACGTACAAGGAAGTGCTAGTGTCGCGGGAGACAGGAAGTCGGGAGCGACCTACGAAGACGAGAAGGGATTTTGTTATTCCTCATCGCTCGACGACATTAAGAAACACGACTATGTACTCACACCCGGGCGCTATGTCGGTGCCGCGGACCAGGAAGAGGATAGCGAGCCCTTTGCTGAGAAGATGGCGCGATTGACCGCTCAACTAAAGGAACAGTTTGAAGAATCAAATCGTCTGGAGGGTGAGATTAAGGATAATTTGTTGGGGCTGGGATATGACTTCAACTAAGAAGATCACGGACTTCGTTTCTTTCAACCCAAAAAGAACCATCAAAAAGGGAGAAACCAAGCCATTTGTCGAAATGGCGGCACTCCCAGTTGATAGTCGTGACATATCAGAAATAGGCTCTCGCACATACAAAGGTGGTGGCTCCCGATTTCAAGATGGGGATACATTATTTGCACGCATCACCCCCTGCTTGGAAAACGGAAAAACGGCCAAAGCATCTGGACTGGGAGATGGTGTTATCGCACATGGCTCTACGGAGTTTATTGTTTTGGCAGCCAAGGAGCCAGAGTACGACGAAGACTATGTTTATTACTTGGCACGCATGCCTGAGTTTCGAGCGTACGCTCAATCACGAATGGAAGGCACCTCAGGACGGCAACGTGTGTCATGGCGGGCCCTTGCTGAATTTGAGTTTGACTTCCCAGATAAGGAAGACAGAAAAGAAATTGGCCGTATTTTGAAATCCATCGATGACAAAATACAAGTCAACAATCAACTGAACCAAACCCTCGAACAAATCGCCCAGGCCATTTTCAAAAGCTGGTTTGTGGATTTTGAGCCGGTCAAAGCCAAGATCGCGGTATTGGAAGCAGGTGGTACCGCTGAACAGGCCGAGCTTGCCGCCATGTCGGTGATCTCTGCTAAAGACGAAGTCGCTCTCCAACAACTGCAAGCCGAACAGCCAGACGCTTATAACGAGCTCGCACAAACCGCCGCGCTGTTTCCAGCGGCGATGGAAGAGTCGGAGCTGGGGGAGATTCCGGAGGGATGGGGGGTGAAGCGTATCGGCGGCATGGTGGAACGCTTCTCAGTGGGGAAGAAGTACTCGCAGAAAACAGCTTCAGAGAAGGGTTCTATTCCAATTCTGGATCAAGGGAAGTCAGGAATTATTGGTTATCATAGTGACAAACCGGGCGTGTTAGCCAGCCCCGAAGACCCAATAATTGTTTTTGCAAACCACACGTGTTATATGCGCCTGATTTTGCATGACTTCAGTGCAATTCAGAACGTACTCCCGTTTAAAGGGAAAGACTTAAATATATTCTGGACATACTACGCAACACTTGGAAAACAAGAATTCATTGAGTACAAGGGTCACTGGCCAGATTTTGCTATTAAAGAAGTGGTTGTGCCTAAAATTGGATTAGATCGGTTATTTGGTGAGCGTGTTTCCAGTCTCGTCAAATCCTCGTTCCAGAACGAAAAACAGAACAGCAAGCTGTCTGAGCTAAGAGATGCCCTGCTACCAAGACTCCTATCTGGCGAGCTACCCGTTGGCACCACCAATGAGGTATCCGCATGAGCGAAAGTTCCCCATACTGGGAAAAGATCCCCCTTTGGGATAATGATTCCCCTGAGGGTAGATTTGAAATCACTGCTGATCAGATCAGCGGTCGTATTCCAGTAACACGCTTGGAGCACTGGCGCGATTTTTTAGCATTGCTAGAAAGCCCTTTCTTTAATCGACTGGATACCCAGGTTATCTTCCGTGGCCATCGCCGCTATGACTGGAGCATGACGCCGACTCTGGCTCGTGTTACTTCAAACGACATCATTACTGAAGCACTGGCAAGCCAACAGCTAGAGATGCTTCGGAAAGCAATCCGAGGCCGCGTTAGCGATCATTCCTTGTTAGAAGATGGACCACAGGACGATGAGCTTTGGTCTATCGGACAGCACCACGGTTTAATGACGCCATTACTTGATTGGACTTATTCGCCCTACGTGGCGTTGTTCTTCGCCTTCGCCAAAGAAGATCAAAAAGACGAAACGGACAATCCGTATCGTGCGGTATACATCCTGAACAAGAGCTTCATAGCAGACGATGAAGTCTGTCCTGATATACGTGTCTTTGAGCCGAAGAAAGATGATCACGGTCGCTTGGTCAGTCAAGCGGGCTTGTTTACCTTTTCACCCTATGATGCAACGATTGAAAACAAACTGACTGAAGTGCTGACTGATGAAGAGTTTCAGGATGACGAACTGAAGCAAGCAACAGAGGAAGAGCAACAGGAGTGCCTGAAACATCTTCGCCGGATGAATGTACACCATGCCAGCCTGTTCCCTGACCTGATTGGTGCTGCTGACTATTGCAATGTCTTTACCATTGAAACAGAGCGACAGCGATTGCTGGAGAAAACACCTGAAGTCGTTACGCATCGCACAGAGGTGACTGTTACACCTACTGAGGAGGAGCAACCAGCTTCTGTAGAAAGTATCGGCACTATTAGCGACCTGCTGAAACACCCAGCAGAAAGTCAGGAAGTCGAACCGGGCCGCATTAACTTCATTGCTGAAGAACTGTCGAAGTATCTTTCTAAATCAATGCTGGTTGATTGGGAAGAGCGCGATACCTTACAGGCCGAGATCAAAAACACTACCCGAGTTCTGCTCAGGAAATATGGATACCCAG
The DNA here is from genome assembly GCF_048562965.1 of Thiolapillus sp. Taxonomy (NCBI): domain Bacteria; kingdom Pseudomonadati; phylum Pseudomonadota; class Gammaproteobacteria; order Chromatiales; family Sedimenticolaceae; genus Thiolapillus; species Thiolapillus sp. Next base: position 5,768 of record NZ_JBHNMF010000091.1, read on the forward strand.
TAAATGCTAGGGATTATGTAATTGACAACATTTTGGATGTGATGGCGGGGGGGCTTATGAATAACATCCGCAGAAAACTTGATCTCTATATCCTGTCTCTCGGCTTGCTGTTTGTGTTCTTTATCATTATTACGATCAAGTTTCCGGGTAACTCATTCTCAATAATGGAAATCGAGAGTTGGAAGGCGCTTATTGTGGATAATCCGATGACGTCGCTTTCAATCGTTCTTTTGTATTACTGCGTTTATGCCTATAAGCGGTTCGATTTCGATTTAAAGGGTGCAACTGAAATACCTTTTGAAATAAAGAAAATAGAAGGTATTAATTATGAGCATCTGACTTTTCTGGCAACCTATGTGGTGCCGTTGATCAGTTTTGATTTTGATAGCGGCCGGCAAATGATCGTGCTTGCTTTTTTGCTGATTGTAATGGGTGTTATCTATATCAAAACAGATTTGTTTTATGCGAACCCATCGCTTGCACTACTGGGGTTCCACATATATCGAGCTGATGGAAATTTCAAAACAGGTGACAGAGATGGAATCATCCTGATTTGTCAAGGTAAGTTGTCAGAAGGCGAAAAGGTAAGGTATATCAAACTGGATGATAGGACCTATTATGCCAGGGGGGCGAAAGCATGAACTCAGAAGAACTCAAGGCTTCTTTGCAGCCATACTATGATAACTACGATGAAATTGGGGTTACGGTTTATGCAATATTAAAAGATGCAGAAACCCCCGGCCCAAGAAAGATAGACATTGAAGCAGGTGCCTCTGATGGTCTTAAGACGTTATTCATTCAAAGTTTGAGGGACACCATTTCTGATCGAGAAGATCTGTCAGTGCTTAACCTTTCTGCCTCAGATGAAAGGGGCGATGCAATTTATCAATACGATATCGACTTGCCGGAAGAGTTGGCGGCAATGGAGTCCATATTAGAAACGGATGACCTGCCTTTACTCGATGTTAATGCTTCAAACCTGAAGGGCATCAAGGCGCTCCTCATTGAGATAGGAAATAACATTGGTCAGATAGTCCTCTATAAGACGATGGCTCCGGTTAATATTTTTGGTCGAACAAGTTTCTTCCTCAAAAAATCAAAGCATAGGCTGGAGAGGATTAATTATGAATTCTTGCGTGTAAGTACAGGGTTCCAGCTTATGCGAGTTGCTGGAGAACTTTTTGTGATTGATCTTGAAGCCTTGGAAAGAAGCTTTGGTTTTCACGATGTAATCAAGAAAGAAGCAGCTTTAGGTATTAGCGCTATTGATGAGATTCAGCTTGTTGATAATGTTGCTGTTCTGCATGAATTGCTGGATGACGTTAAGTATGCGAGACGTTTTACAAAAATCGCGAAATCTTCGCCAGTGCTGCTGGCTGCAGTCCCGAACAATAGCATTATTAAGTTTTGTAAGACCTTTCCAAAGCTCGTAAATAAAATACGGTTCAATGAGGCGGAAGATAAAATAGTCCTCGATACCAAAGTCTCTAAGGATTTATTTATTAAGTTGTTAATGGATGACTTTCTGACTTCAGAGCTTACCCAATTTCATTATTCAAGTGTGGCTAAGGATAGCGTTGAAGAGACAGAAGAGAACTAAAGCATGAGTAAAACCCCCATCAATAAACACCTTTCCCTGCAAGACCAAACCACAGAATTCCTGCTCTACACCGCTCCCAATGGCGAAGTAAAGGTCGAGGTGTTGCTGAGTAATGAAACCATCTGGCTCACACAGGAACGTATGGCAGAACTGTTCGGGGTTCAGCGTCCCGCAATCACTAAACATCTTAAAAACATCTTTGAAAGCAATGAGTTGAAAGAGTCAGTGGTATGTTCCATTTTGGAACATACCACTACACACGGTGCTATGGAGGGGAAAACACAAACAAGTAGGGTTAAATATTACAATCTGGATGCCGTGATCTCGGTCGGCTATCGGGTCAATTCTGCACAGGCTACGCAATTCAGAATTTGGGCTACCCAGCTCATCAAAGAGTACATCATCAAAGGCTTTGCCATGGATGATGAGCGTCTCAAAAATGGTCGCTTCTTTGGTAAGGACTATTTCAAAGAGCTACTGGAGCGAGTACGCTCCATCCGTGCCAGTGAACGACGTATCTACCAACAGATAACCGATATTTTTGCCGAGTGCAGTATTGACTACGATCCGAAGTCAATAACTACCCGAAACTTCTATTCTCATGTGCAGGACAAATTCCATTACGCCATTACCGGGCAGACTTCCAGTGAACTGATCTACCAAAAAGCAGATGCTGATAAACCCCTGATGGGCATGAGTACCTACAAAAATGCCCCGGATGGCCGGGCACTCAAGTCAGACACGACCATTGGCAAGAACTACCTGTCTGAAAAAGAAATTAAACAGCTGGAACGCGCCGTATCCGCTTTTTTTGATTACATCGAAGGCATTATTGAACGCTGTAGCACCTTCACCATGGAAAGCTTTGCCGAGAGCGTGAATAAGTTTTTGGCCTTTAATGAGTATCAGATTCTAGAGGGGTACGGCCAGGTTTCACGCAAGCAGGCGGAGCTGAAAGCCTTTGCTGAATACGAAAAATTCAACAAACAGCAAAAGATTGAGTCCGATTTCGACCGTGAAGTGAAAAAGCTGCTACAAAAAAAGGACACAGAGGCATGAACGAAGAAGAACTCGAAAACCTCTGCCTGGACTGGTTCCGTGAAGGCGGCTGGGATGTCGTTTACGGGCCGGACATTGCACCGGATGGCGCCGACCCTCAGCGCGACGATTATGCCCAGGTCATCCTCAAGCATGACCTTGAATTGGCCTTTACCCACATCAACCCGCAACTGCCGCATGAGTGCTTCGAGCAGGTGGTATCGAAACTCTCACAGGCTGAGAGCCTGGACCTCATTACCAATAACCGGGCCTTCCACCGCCTATTACTGGAAGGGGTGCCTGTCGAGTTCAAGCAGGACGAAGAGATACACAACGACCATGCGTTCCTGGTCGATTTTGAGCAACTCACCAACAACCGCTTTGTCGCTATCAATCAGTTTACCGTCAGCGGCACCAAGCAACCACGCCGGCCGGATGTGATCTGTTTTATCAATGGCCTGCCCTTTGCGGTACTGGAACTCAAAAGCCCCAGTGACGAGAACGCCGACATCTGGGATGCTTTCAACCAGCTGCAGACCTACAAGGATGAAATCGGCGATCTGTTCATCTTCAATGAGGCGCTGGTAGTCAGTGATGGCTACACCGCCCGGGTGGGCTCGCTTACTGCCAACCAGGAACGCTTCATGCCATGGCGCACCATCAAGCATGAGGATGACAAACCAAAACTTACGTGGCAGCTGGAAACACTGGTACGCGGCTTTTTCGACCGGGAACTGTTTCTGGATTACATCCGCTATTTTGTGCTGTTTGAAAGCAATGGCGAGACGATTATCAAGAAAATCGCTGGATACTATCAGTTCCACGCGGTGCGTGAAGCGGTCAAGGCAACTGTAATTGCCGCGCAAGAAATTGAAGGGGTTGCAGAGAAACGGGCGAC
>NZ_JBHNMF010000092.1:0-9284 GCF_048562965.1 Thiolapillus sp.
ATGAATGTCATTGGCAGTTCACCCCTTGGGTGAAATCATGAAAATCACTGGAACTGCAATTTTACGCGATTATCATCGGGCGAACGACTTTCAGGTGGCTGCCGAAGTCACGGATTCAGGGGTAAGGATACTAAAAAATCCCGATTCTTTGTGTTACTTTAGTATTCTTTTTTAATTGGAGATGCTGCAAGATGCCTGCAGATATTGCACTTGCCCAGGGTGATTTTCTGGTGGGAGATATCGACGGCAATGTCCGGCAGGTGCTGGATATTGCCGCAAAGGCCAGGGACGAACTGGGCGCGGCGGCTGTGATATTTCCTGAGCTCTGTATTTGTGGCTATCCGCCGGAGGACCTGCTGCTGCGCCCGGAATTCCTTGCCGATGTCGAAGCAGGCCTGGCGCGCATCTGCAAGCAGACCGAAGGCATCGACCTGGTGATCGGTTATCCGCGGCGGAAGGAAGGAAAGTTGTACAACGCGGCCGGTGTGATTCGCAGGGGCGCAGTGATTGCGGAATACTTCAAGGCAGAACTGCCCAACTACAGCGTATTCGACGAGAAGCGCTATTTCATGCCGGGTGAGGCTCCCTGCGTGGTGACTATTGCGGGCGTGCCCATGGGCATCACCATCTGTGAGGATATCTGGAAGCCCCGCCCTGCTGCCCAGGCAGCGGCAGCAGGCGCCCTAATGATCCTCAACCTGAACGCTTCACCTTACCAGGCGGGCAAGGGAAAGGAGCGGGAGCAGGTGGTTTCACAGCGGGCGAGGGGAAACGGCCTTCCCGTGGTGTACGTGAATCTCGTCGGCGGACAGGACGAGCTGGTTTTTGATGGCGCCTCTTTTGTCGTGGATGCCGGTGGAAAGACCCTGTTGCGCAGCGCTTTTTTTAAGCCTTCCCTGGAAGTTCTGTCGCTGGAAGGCGGTCAGCCCCAACCGGGCGTGGTCACTCCCTGCCCGGACGAAGAGGAAATGATCTACCGCGCCCTGGTGCTGGGCGTACGCGACTACGTGAGCAAGACAGGCTTCAAGGGTGTGGTACTGGGCCTGTCCGGCGGCATCGATTCGGCGCTGACACTGGCCGTGGCAGTGGACGCCCTGGGGCCGGAACAGGTTGAAGTGGTGCTTATGCCGTCGCGCTATACCGCGGACATGAGCAACGAGGATGCCCTCGAACAGGCGCGGCGCATGGGTGTGAAGCACAGTATCATTCCCATCGAACCGGCCTTCAAAGCCTTTCTGGGTATGCTGGAAGAGGAATTCGCCGGCCAGCCCATGGATGTCACCGAGGAGAACATCCAGGCGCGCTGCCGGGGAATCATTCTCATGGCCATCAGCAACAAGAGCGGCCGTATGCTGCTGACCACGGGCAACAAAAGCGAGATGTCCGTGGGTTATGCCACCCTTTACGGTGACATGGCCGGTGGCTTTGCGCCCCTCAAGGACGTTTTCAAGACCATGGTCTACCGCCTGTCGCGCTGGCGCAACCGGGACGGCGAGGTGATACGGGAGCGGGTCATCGTGCGTCCGCCTTCTGCCGAGCTGCGTCCGGATCAGCAGGACACCGACAGCCTGCCGCCCTATGATGTGCTTGATGAGATCCTGAGTCGTTATGTGGAGCAGGATCAGGGTGTGGCCGAGATCGTGGCGGCAGGCTTCGATCAGGCGCTGGTGCGGCGCATCACCCGCATGGTGGATATCAATGAATACAAGCGCCGCCAGGCACCGCCGGGAGTTAAGGTCACCCGGCGTGCATATGGCCGCGACAGGCGTTATCCTATCGTCAACGGTTATTGATCAGATTATCAAACAGGGGAAACCGATGAAAAAAGTCGAAGTCATACTCAAACCTTTCAAACTGGACGATGTGAGGGAGGCATTGTCTGAAATCGGCATTACCGGCATGACCGTCACTGAAGTGAAGGGTTTTGGCCGTCAGAAAGGGCATACAGAGCTGTATCGGGGAGCGGAATACGTGGTGGATTTTCTGCCCAAGGTGAAGCTGGAGCTCGTGGTCAAGGAAGAGCAGCTCAACACCTGCGTCGAGACTATCATTGGTGCGGCACGTACCGGCAAGATCGGTGATGGAAAGATCTTCGTGTCTGCCGTGGAGCGCGTCATACGCATCCGTACCGGCGAGGAAGACGAGGACGCCATCTGATACCGCCGGTCAGCGTTTGTCGAGAAACTTCTGCCACTGCTCGATGTACAGGGCCTCTTCCTGCAGCGCTGGCGGGAATACCAGCCGGACACCGGAAAAGAGATAACCGGCGCCCGGCAGTCCCGCATTCCTGATGCTGATGCGGCGCAACGCGGGTTGGGTATGGATGCAGCCGCCACGCAAGGCAGGATGTCTGCCGTCGAATTCTTGTGTGCACATTTCCGGGTCGACCGGTTTCTCGTAATCCTTGTAGGGATGCAGCGGATTTCCGCACCATTCCCATACCCGGCCCCCGTCTTTCAAAGCACCGATGCGGGCGGCGGCTTCCCAGTGATATTCATGGGGCAGCACGGCGCCGCCAAAACCCTCGATATTCTGTGCGGCCCAGTTTGCATAAGCTTCGGCTTCATACCATGAGATGCCACTGACCGGCTGGTCGGGCAGCAGTTCCATGGGGCCGTTGAGGCCCAGTGCATACCAGTGGCCGGCGGCATCTTTTCGCCAGTGCCAGGGGTGTGACAGGTTGCTTGTCTGCTTCCATTGCCGGCCCTCATCGCTCCAGTATTCTTCCTTGGCATAGCCACCATCTTCCATGAATGCCAGCCAGGCGGCATTGTCTGCGGGTCTGTCGCTGATGCGGAAGTTGCGCATCTCCACCATCTGCATGGGCTGTTCGTTGTCGAACATCACTCCTTCGCGGGCGCCTATGCGGTAATGCCCTTGAGAGACTTCTGTGCTGTCCGCCCCGGGTGCACGGGACTGCAGGGGTTCTCTGACTTCAAAAGCACCGCCCTGTTTGACGGCGCGTGCATGGCGTACGGACAGCATCTGCTCATAGATGCGTCCATGGCTCTGAACCATGTAATCCACCAGCCAGCCGTTCTTCAGCCAGGGATGAGCAGGCAGCTGGCCCGGATTGGCAAGGCGGGACAGGTGCTCGTCCTGGATCTCCAGCGCCCAGTTGAGCAGATGCTCCTTGGGTGGGAGTTGCTGTTGCATCTGAACGGCCTGGGGAAGGGAGCCGGAAAAGATATGCCGCACGCGCCTGGACAGGTCGTCTTCCCCGAGGATTTTTTCGCGCAGCCACCACAGCTCCAGGTAGACGCTGCGCCCGAGCAGCCAGCCCATGCCGGGCAGATCCGCATGAAAGCGGGTGTTGACGTCTCTGGCGGGCAGGTCTTCGACCAGTTGAATGAGGAGCCGGTGTATGTTGCTCAGTGCTCCCAGGCTTTGCGGGGCAATCATCCCAGTTCGGGCGTTTCCGCCGTAACCATGAATGTTACCCGTTCAGCGATATTGGTGATACGGTCACCGATGCGTTCCAGGTGATAGGCAATCCACAGCAGGTGAGTGCAATGCATGCTGGTGTCTGCGCTGTTCATGAGGGTCATCATCAGACTGGAGCTTGCCTCTTCATCCAGCTCGTCGACGCGCTGGTCGTGAAGGGCGACGTGCTCCGCCAGTTTGACATCGAGATTTTCATAGGCTTCCATGACCTGCACCAGCATGGTCTGACACAGATCGCCGATGGCGGCCAGGCGATCCATGGGGCCTGAAAAATCGCTGGGATCCATGCCCAGCACGATATTGGCAATGTCCTTGGCATGGTCTGAAATACGTTCCAGTTCGGTGGAGATTTGAAGGCTGGCGACCACTTCACGCAAATCACCTGCCTTGGGTTCCAGTGTGGCCAGGATCTGCAGGCACTCCTTCTCGATGATGCGCATGAGATGGTTTTGCTGTAGATCTTCGTTGACCACGGTCTGGGCGAGTTCCGCATTCTGGGTTTTCAGCGCCTCCATGGCCTGCTCCACCGACTGATGGGCCTTGTTGGTCATGGTGAAAAGGTTCTGATGGATCTGGGCTTCTGCCCGGGCGAGGAGTCTGTGTGGGGTGGTCATGCCGCCTTCCGGTAACTGAATCGTATGGTGGGATTTTATCACGATGCAAGGTGACCGGTTAGCCCGGAAACTTCATGAATGTTGCGGGCTGGCTTCCGGCACTGCATAAGAGCTGGATTTGGTAGGATGCGGTGAGCTTGCGAACCGCATCGAAGAATACCCACGCACTGTTGATGTGGTTTGTGCCTCACCGCATCCTACCCGGTTGGGAGGTCAGCCGAACCTTTTCTGCAGATACGCGATGATATCGCCGGATTCATACAGCCAAGTGACGCTGCCGTCCTCATTGGCAATGCGCAGGCAGGGAACCTGTTGCTTCCCGCCTTCTCGTTCCAGTTCCTGGCGATAAACCGGATCGTTTTTTGCGTCCCGCAGTTCGATATTCAGGCCCAGGCGGCGAATGGCGCGCCGGGCTTTCACGCAGAATGGGCAAGCGGCGTACTGATACAACGCCATACTGCCTGTCTGTGCATCGAGTTCGGCCTGCTTCTCGGGGCTGTGGTCCGGTTTGCGCGGCTGGGTGAGCCAGTCGAAAAACAGGATCATACGGCCCAGCAGCCAGCGTACGGCGCCCACTATTTGGCCCCTCCGCCCAGGCAAGGAGGAGAGTCCGGTGCCTGCCCGTTCTTTGCAGACCATTCATCCGGCGTCATGGTGTGCAGCGCCAGTGCGTGGATGCCGTTGCTGAGCTCTTCGGCCAGTGCCGCGTTGATGAGGCGATGGCGCTGCAGAAGGGATTTGCCTTCGAACAGTCCGGATACTGCGATGACTTTGTAATGGGATTCGTTGTCTTCAGGCACGTTGTGCATGTGGGTTTCGTTGACCACTTCCAGATACACCGGTGTCAGGGCTTCCTGCAGTTTCTGTTCGATCGTCTGTTGTCTGTTCATGGGCGTATGGTGTCCCTGAGCTGCTGTGCTATCAACGGGTATTTTGTGTGCCTATATACCGTTCCAGAAGGCGGAGTCTCTGGCCAGAAACTGGTCATGGGGGATGTAGTGGGAGCCATCGCAGGAAAAATTCAGTCCCACGATACCGTTGAACAGGTTGATGGAGCCGGCGCGCAGATAGATGGTATCGTCTGCGAAACGCAGGTGGCGGAAAGTCTGAAGGATGGGGCGGATACTCTCCCGGGGAATCTGAGCGTCTTCCGGATAGGGGTGGTGAGGGTAGGCCAGGCAGATATCCGGATCGGTGAGTTCGTCGATTTCAACCAGCTGGTAGCGGTAAGGATCCTGCATGAACCACAGTGTGGCCCTGCTGCTGGAAAAGTGGATCTCCATCTGGAAGGCGCCGTGTTCCGTGACCAGCTCTTCCAGTACCGGCAGCACCAGATCCAGCTGGTCGTCCAGACTGCTCTGGATGCGGATCTGCTTGAACACCTGTGCGCGGATGGCCGGATCGCCCTTGATCTGGCGCCAGCGGCCGGGCTCCGCGTAGAGTTCCTTGGTGATGGGCAGGTCACGCAGGTCGAAATCCGCTCCCAGATAACCTACATGCTCACCATCGACATGGACCTTCTGCACAGCCGTCAGCGAGGGGCGGTTGGCGCGCATACTGATATAGGCGGAAGACAGGTTCATTTCCTTGTCTGCTTCCAGCTCCAGCATATAAGGGCGCCGGGCGCGGTCGCGTCTGTAGTCTGATTCGATCAGACCATCCTGGGAGGCGTTGGCGCTGACCTGCATGCCATTCAGATCCATGGCGTACAGATAGCTGCAGTAGGGCACCTGCCCAAGGCTTTTCATCAATGCCCGGTCGAGTTGTTCCTTGTCGTCCCAGACGCGGGCACAGCGTTTGGCAGCGCGGTGCATGGGGTCGAGCAGCATGTTGTACAGCATGTCCCGCTGGCGCAGGATGTGCTTCTGTCTTGCGGTATTCTTTGGCATTTCCGGTCGTCTATTTCCTGGTATCGGGGCCGAAGCTGGGAAAAGGCGTGACATTGCCCGTATCCCCCACGTCGAAGATCATGTTTTGTCCGCGTTTCTCGACTTCATCGATGCGTATCACTGCATGCATGGGAACCAGAATGCGGCTGGTGCCCGAAAATTCATCCTTGAGTTTCTCCTCGGCGGGATCGATGACCACGGAGGTATGCTCGTTGAACAGCAGTCCCGAGATTTCGATGAAGCCATAGAGCTCACCCTGGCTGACCTGCTCGGCATGCAATTGATAGACCTTGCCCTGATTGTGGAATGAGATGCGGAATATACGCATGAACTGTGACCGGGTGATGACAAACCAGTGAATTATACCAATGTCCTGACCCTGTCTGTGTGTTGTAGAATCCTGACATCGGAATATTGATAGGAAAAACGGAAATGCTCAAAGGAAAACTCTTTGTTGTCAGCATCATGCTGTTGCTCATCACAATCATTCAAGGCTGTTCATCTACTACCAAACTGGTCGATAGCTGGGCGGACAGCGGCTACCAGGGCGAAAAGCTGCGCAAGTTCCTGGTGATAGGCGTCGTCAAGGATGATCTCATGCGCCGTACCTTCGAGGACCAGTTCGTCGGCAAGATGACCCAGGGTGGGCGCGAAGCAGTGGCAAGCTACGTATACATGCCCCACCTGCAGGATTACAAGGAAAGGGAAAAGATCGAGGCGGTGGTGAAGAAGGTCGGGGCGGACGCCGTGCTGGTCACGACCTTGCAGGACGTGGAAAACCGTAAAGACTACGTGCCGCCACGTGTCGACTACTATGTCCCCGCTGCCTGGGGAGGGTATGGCTACTATGGCTATTATTTCCAAAGTATGCAGCCTATCTATACACCTGGTTATGAGCGTACCACCAAGGTTGTGCGGCTGGAGACACGGGTGTTTTCCGTGAAAACCGGCAAGATGGTCTGGGGTGGGGCCACCGAAAGTTTCAATCCGTCATCGGCCGGGCAGATCGTCGCCAAGCTGGCCAGCCTGGTGGTTTCGGACATGAAAAAGGCAGGACTGATCAAGTGAGCGGCAACGGCCTGTGGAAGACCCTGGAAACACTGCCTGCCGATCAGTCCGTATCTCTGCAGGAGGTGCTGGCGCAGATCCCCTGGAATGCCGATGGGCTGATTCCCGCGATTGCCCAGCAATATGATACCAAAGAGGTCCTGATGCTGGCCTGGATGAATGCCGAAGCCCTGCAGGAAACCCTGGCAAAGGGACGGGTCTGCTACTGGTCCCGTTCCCGCCAGCAGTTGTGGCGCAAGGGTGAGTCCTCCGGCCAGATCCAGGAGCTCAGGGAAGCCCGCTTTGACTGTGATGGCGACACGCTGCTGCTGCAGGTGGATCAGACGGGGCCTGCCTGCCACACCGGGCGGCGCGACTGTTTCTATAACCTGGTGCAGGGTGACCGGGTCGTGGTGGATCAGCCGGTACTCATCGACCCCGGGACCTTGTACGGAAAATGAACCCGATAGATGTCATTCCGCTCCCGGCTTTCGATGACAATTACATCTGGCTGCTGAGAACAGAGGGAACGCCGGATTGCGTGGTGGTCGATCCCGGTGATGAAGATCCGGTGCTGGCCTATCTTGAGGCCCAAGACCTGCAACTGACGGCCATGCTGATCACCCACAAGCATGGCGATCATACAGGCGGGGTGAAGGCGCTGAAACAGCACTGGCCCCGGGCCGTGGTGTATGGTCCCGCCCATGAGCCGGTTTCTTCACTGGACAGAAGGCTGGAAGATGGCGCAGAAATTTCCCTGCTGCAAGGAAAGATGAATCTGCGGGTGCTGGATGTGCCCGGCCATACCGAAGGCCATATCGCCTACCATGGCGACGGGCTGCTGTTCTGCGGCGATACGCTGTTTGCCGGCGGTTGCGGCCGGGTGTTCAGCGGCACTTTCGAGCAGCTCAGCGATTCTTTGCGGCGTATCGCGGAACTGCCAGCGGATGCCCTCATCTATTGCGCCCATGAATACACCCTGGCCAACCTCGGGTTCGCCCGCTGGGTGGAGCCGGAGAACGCCGCCCTGCTGCAGCGCATTCGGGAAGATCGGGAAAAAAGAGCCCGGGGACTGCCCACAGTGCCTTCGACCCTTGCCCTGGAGCTGGCCACCAATCCCTTCCTGCGCACGGATGTGCCTGATGTTGTCCGGGCTGCGGAAAAATGGGCGGGCCGGTCCCTGTCAGGCCATCGTGAAGTATTCAAAGCCCTGCGCCAATGGAAAGACCGGGATTATGACTAGCCAGCAGCAAGGGCCTAGCCTGAGGAGGTTTCGCTGATGGCTCCCTTGCCGATTCCCTCGAAGGCCCGCACGACGAAGTGATTGCCGGGGAACTCCTGTTCCAGCATCTCGCGGATGTGGCGGGCGATGTTTTCCACCGTGGACTCGGTCTGCATCAGGTAACAGCGGCCGGCGGGCAGTTCCAGCTCGAAGTCGCCCTGTTCGGCGGTATAGGAAAAGCGGAAGCAGGTCTGGTCGTCGTGAGAGGTAATGGCCACCATGTCTTCTTCGGTGCCGATATAGATATCATGGAACGCTGCTGCCCAGTGCTTCTCCAGTGCCTCGTCCCGCCGGCCGTTGCGCTGAATCTCGATGCGTGAGCGGTGTCCGTGAGCAATGCGCTGGCAGTTGCCGCAATGATGTTTCAGGCCGTGGCTGTACTGGTACCAGGGACCTTCGATGACTTCCGGGTAGAGCTTCAGACTGACCGTATGTACGTTCCAGGGCAGGGAGGGGAGCAGCGCCTGGTGTATGGCCTGCGCCACATTTTCGGGCGTGATTTCCGGTCCGGCAATAAACTGCAGGGATTCGGCAGGACCGCGATGACGGATGCGGGCGCCGTTCTGCAAGCGAAAGGTCAGCTCGTTTCCTGATGTATGCAGACCGCTGTAGTCAGCGGGCAGCAGCAGACGGTGGTCGAAGCTGTCATCGATGAGCTGCTTTACCTGGCGTTTCACATCGCCGAAATCCAGCACCATACCCTGTTCATCCAGCCCGCCTTCCAGTTCTACATCCACTTGCCAGCTTTCTCCCACCAGTCCCCGGATGGAATCGAGGTAGGAAAAATCTAGTACGGTGAGCTGGTTGACGAACAGGCGCATGAAGGCATTATCCACGATGCGGCCCATGGGGAACAGTGGCAAATTCCGGGGTTTGGGCAGGTTGGGCTTCCGCTGCCAGCCATGGAGAGCGAAGCGAAGGCTGGTAGACCCCAGTAGCCGCGAGGCCGCACTGTTTTCCCGGCGTGCCTTGCGCCAGAGGGAAAACAAAGTAGGCCTCCGAACGTGG
>NZ_JBHNMF010000093.1:0-9256 GCF_048562965.1 Thiolapillus sp.
GTCAATTGCTTAGCTATAAATTATACCCAGCTCACCAGGAATTTCCCAGCAACTTCTCGATGTTTTTTTACGTTAATTCAATAGGTTGGCATTTTTGGATGGACACTACTCTAAACTCTAGCATTTGAAAAACAGCACATTATATCAGGAACAGGGCGGGTGGATTATCAGCGGCGGTTTGGTGGCATGGCGCGGCTCTATGGGCAGGACGCCCTGGAGCGTTTTTCCCGTGCCCGGATCTGCGTCATCGGTATTGGTGGGGTGGGTTCCTGGGTGGTGGAAGCGCTGGCGCGCAGCGCCATCGGCGAACTGGTCCTTGTTGATATGGATCATGTGGCGGAATCCAACATCAACCGTCAGTTGCCCGCCATGAGTTCCAGTCTGGGTGCTTCGAAGATCCAGGTGATGGCACAGCGGGTGGCGGACATCAATCCCTCCGCGCGCTGTGAACTGGTGGACCAGTTCGTGACCACGGAAAATGTCTCCGCCCTGATCACCCCCGGTCTCGACTATGTCATCGACTGCATCGACAGCTTTCGCGTCAAGGTGGCGCTCGTCCGGCATTGCAAGAATACACGCATTCCTCTGGTGACCGTCGGCGGTGCGGGTGGACAGGTGGACCCGTCCCGGGTAAGGGTCTCAGACCTGAGTCGCACCGAGCAGGATCCCCTGCTGGCGAAGCTGCGCCGGGAGTTGCGCCAGCGGCATGGCTTTCCGCGCAATCCCCGCCGCAGTTTCGGGGTGCCCGCCGTCTGGTCGGACGAGCCCCTGGTGCGCCATGATGAGGTTCCGGTGCGCTGTGAAGGGGCAGGAGGAGGCGCCCTGAATTGTGGCGGTTTCGGTTCCTGCACTCCGGTTACAGCGGTCTTCGGCATGGTGGCGGCAGCCCATGTGCTGAAAAAGCTTGCCGGCTGATTTCCCGGGGCAGCTGTCCGCAGGGAGCGGAATCAGGGTATCATTGCTTCTGCTGATTTCATCTCTGACCGAGGGCCCGAAATGCTCAAGTTGCGCGGCGCGCCAGCGCTTTCCGATTTTCGTCTGGAAAAACTCAATGGCCGATTGACCGAAAGCCTGGGAAAGCCTGTTTCCGTGTATGCGGAATTCATTCATCTTGCTGAATTGTCTGAAGAACTGACGGCTTCCGAGCGTGAGACCCTGGACAGAATTCTGCGCTACGGGCCGGCACTGGCCAGCCATGATCCAAGCGGTACACTGATGCTGGTGGTGCCCCGGCCGGGTACTATTTCTCCCTGGTCGTCCAAAGCCACGGACATTGCCCATGTCTGCGACCTGCAGAATATCGAGCGCATCGAACGGGGCGTCGTGTACTACCTCGAGGGAGCGCTCGACGATACTGATCTGGTGAAGGCGGGCGACCTGCTTCACGATCGCATGACGGAATCGGTTTTCTATGATCTGGATGAAGCGGAAGCCCTCTTTCTGCATGCGGAGCCCCGGCCCTTCATAACCGTGGATGTTCTCAAAGGCGGACGGGATGCACTGCTGAATGCCAATGGTGAGCTGGGACTGGCCCTGTCGGATGACGAAATAGATTATCTCGTCGAGAGCTTCCAGGCGCTGGAGCGCAATCCCACTGACGTGGAACTGATGATGTTTGCTCAGGCGAATTCCGAACATTGCCGCCACAAGATTTTCAATGCCGACTGGGTCATCGACGGCAAGGCGCAGGACAGGAGCCTGTTCCAGATGATCCGCAATACCACGGAAAAATCACCCCAGGACGTGCTCTCCGCCTACAAGGACAACGCGGCCGTGATGCGCGGTTCCGAGGGTTACCGGTTCTTCCCCTCGGCAGATTCCGGTGTGTACGAAACGCATTGCGAGGATATCCACATCCTCATGAAGGTGGAAACCCACAACCATCCCACCGCCATATCGCCCGATCCCGGTGCAGCCACAGGCTCAGGCGGCGAGATCAGAGACGAGGGCGCCACGGGGAAAGGCTCCAAGCCCAAGGCGGGGCTGTGTGGTTTCTCCGTGTCCAATCTGCGTATCCCCGGGCGGGAGCAGCCCTGGGAGAAAGATTTCGGTAAACCGGACCGTATCGTGTCGGCGCTGGAAATCATGCTGGAAGGCCCTATTGGTGCAGCGGCGTTCAACAACGAATTTGGCCGCCCCAACCTGTGCGGCTATTTCCGTACTTACGAAGCCGCGGTGCCCGGCCCCCATGGCGAAGAGCTGCGCGGCTATCACAAGCCCATCATGCTGGCCGGTGGGCTGGGAAACATCCGTGATGAGCATGTGATCAAAGACACTTTCCCTGCCGGCTCGCCCCTGGTGGTGCTGGGCGGCCCGGCCATGCTCATCGGCCTGGGTGGGGGGGCGGCTTCCTCCATGGCATCGGGTGCTTCCGCCGAAGACCTGGACTTTGCCTCGGTGCAGCGCGCCAATCCTGAAATGGAACGGCGCTGCCAGGAAGTGATCGACCGTTGCTGCGCCCGGGGCACGGACAGTCCCATCCTGTTCATCCACGATGTGGGCGCAGGAGGACTGTCCAACGCGTTGCCCGAGCTCGTGCATGATGCGGGCCTGGGCGGGCGTTTCGAGTTGCGCACCGTGCCCTGCGACGATCCGGGCATGTCGCCCATGGAAATCTGGAGCAACGAATCCCAGGAGCGCTATGTGCTGGCCGTCGACGCGGGCAAGGTGGAGGAATTTCAGGCCATCTGCGAGCGTGAGCGCTGTCCCTATGCCATCGTGGGAGAGGCGGTGGATGAGGAGCACCTCCTGCTGGGTGACGCCTATTTCGACAACAATCCCATCGACATGCCCATGCCGCTGCTGTTCGGCAAACCGCCCAAGATGGTGCGGGAATCTCATCACCTGTCTTTTCCCAAGCCGGAGCTGGAGCTGGACGTGACGGTGGACGAAGCCGTGGAACGCGTGCTCCGCCTGCCTGCCGTCGCCAACAAGACGTTTCTTGTCACCATTGGCGACCGCAGCATCACCGGCATGGTGGCGCGGGACCAGATGGTGGGCCCCTGGCAGGTACCCGTGGCGGATGTGGCAGTGACCATTGCCGACTATGAAGGCAATGCCGGCGAGGCCATGGCGCTGGGTGAGCGCACGCCCCTGGCCCTGCTGGACGCACCTGCTTCCGGCCGTATGGCGGTGGGCGAGGCCATCACCAATCTCATGGCCGCACCGGTGGAGAACCTGGGCAAGATCAAGCTGTCTGCCAACTGGATGGCGGCGGCAGGCCACCAGGACGAGGATGCCCGCCTGTTCGATACGGTGAAGGCCGTGGGTATGGATCTGTGTCCGCGCCTGGGCATCGCCATTCCCGTGGGCAAGGATTCCATGTCCATGAAGACGGTGTGGCAGCAGGACGGACAGGACCGCGAAATGGCCGCGCCCCTGTCGCTGATCATCACCGCATTTGCTCCGGTGACCGATGTGAGCAAGGTGTTGACCCCGGTGCTGCGGATGGACCAGGGGGATACGGATCTGCTTCTCATTGATCTGGGCAAGGGGGCGAACCGGCTGGGTGCGTCTGCCCTGAGCCAGGTGTACGGACAGCTGGGCCATGCCTGCCCCGACCTAGACGACCCGGAAATGCTCAAACGCTGTTTCGATGCCGTACAGGAACTGAACCGGGATGGCTTACTCCTGGCCATGCATGACCGCTCGGACGGTGGCCTGATCACCACGCTGCTGGAAATGGCGTTCGCCAGCCGTTGTGGACTGGATATCGATACCGAGAGCCTGGACGTGAATGCACTGGCAGCACTGTTCAGCGAGGAACTGGGCATGGTGCTGCAGGTGCGTCACAGTGATTGCGACGATGTGGTCAAATGCCTGGAAGATGCCGGACTGGGACACCACAGTCATGTGCTGGGCAGTACCCGGGATGATGAAATCATTGTTATCCGTCAGGGAAATGAAAAGCTGCTGGAGCGGCGGCGCAGTGATCTGCAGCAGATCTGGTCCGAAACCACCCTGGAGATGCAGGTGCTGCGCGACAACCCGGCCTGCGCACGTGAAGAACATGAACGCATTGCTGCAGATGATCCCGGTTTGAATGCCAGCCTGAGTTTCGATCCCGAAGAAGATATTGCCGCGGCTTTCCTGGAGGTCAGCCGCCCACGTGTGGCCATCCTTCGTGAACAGGGCGTCAATGGACAGCAGGAAATGGCCTACGCCTTCCACAAGGCGGGTTTCGAGCCCGTTGACGTGCACATGTCGGATATACTCAGTGGGGTCGTGAGTCTCGCAGATTTCAAGGGGATGGTAGCCTGTGGCGGATTCAGCTACGGTGACGTGCTGGGCGCGGGGGAAGGCTGGGCCAAGTCCATTCTTTTCCACAGCCGTTCCCGGGAGCAGTTCCAGGCTTTCTTCGAGCGCGACGACACTTTCAGCCTG
The DNA here is from genome assembly GCF_048562965.1 of Thiolapillus sp. Lineage (NCBI taxonomy): Bacteria > Pseudomonadati > Pseudomonadota > Gammaproteobacteria > Chromatiales > Sedimenticolaceae > Thiolapillus > Thiolapillus sp. The sequence goes on from NZ_JBHNMF010000093.1 coordinate 4,384, forward strand.
GGCGTATGTAACGGTTGTCAGATGCTCTCCAACATCAAGGAACTGGTTCCCGGCGCTGCGCACTGGCCGCATTTCGTGCGTAACCGCTCGGAACAGTTCGAGGCCCGGGTGTCCATGGTGGAGGTGCTGGAAAGCCCTTCCATACTGCTGCAGGGGATGCAGGGGTCGCGCATGCCGATTGCCGTGGCCCATGGTGAAGGCAGGGCGGAATACAGGGGCGCCATGCTGCCAGACAGGGGCATCAGCATGCGCTTTGTGGACAATCATGGTGCTGTTGCTGTGAAATACCCGGAAAACCCCAATGGATCTCCGGAGGGAATCACCGGTCTAACTTCAGATGACGGTCGTGCAACCATCATGATGCCGCACCCCGAACGGGTGATTCGTACGGTGCAGAATTCCTGGCATCCTGATGACTGGGGTGAAGACAGCCCTTGGATGAGGTTGTTCAGAAATGCCCGTGTCTGGGTGGGGTAACAACAGGCTGTGAGCCGGTTTTGATAGAGTGTCTTGAAAACAATGCTATGTACAAGTTTACAGAACCATGAGTGAAGAATACGAAGATAACGACAACGGGGAACTTGCAACCCAGGAAAGTCGTCCTAAACTTAAGAAGCCACCCTTGTATAAGGTGCTGTTGCTGAATGATGACTATACGCCCATGGATTTCGTGGTTGAAATACTGACCGACTATTTCCATATGAGTGAAGAGAAGGCCACACAGGTCATGTTGCATGTTCATACACGTGGTGTCGGAGTATGTGGCGTGTTCACCCGCGATATTGCAGAAACCAAGGTGGCGCAAGTGAATGACTATTCGAGGGAAAACCAGCATCCGCTGTTATGTACCATGGAAGAGGCTTAGGTAGTGCGAATCCCGGGTAACCGTTGATGGTGTTGCCGCTGATGAGGAAAAGACGAGAAAGATGTTAAGCCAGGAACTGGAATATGTGCTGAATCAGGCGTTTGTCAATGCGACGCACAAACGGCAGGAGTTCATTACCATCGAACACCTGTTGCTTGCTTTGCTGGGCAACCCGTCGGCGGTGGATGTCCTGCGGGCCTGTGGTGCAGACCTGGAGATCCTGGCTGACAACATCCGGCAGTTTATCGAAGACAACTGCCCTTTGCTGCCCGAAGGCGAGGAGCAGGAAGCACAGCCCACCATCGGCTTTCAGCGCGTGTTGCAGCGTGCGGTGTTTCATGTACAGGCATCCGGCAAGAAAGAGGTCAGCGGTGCGAACGTGCTGGTGGCCATATTCAGCGAAAAGGACTCCCAGGCCGTGTATTTTCTCAATCAGCAGGGCGTGACGCGTCTGGATGTGGTGAATTACATGGCGCACGGCGTTTCCAAGGTAGGCAAGGGAGATGCCGAAGAGGATGCTGTAGAGGGAGAATCCCCGGTCGCGTCCCCCGAAGGCGAGCCGAAACCGACCGCGCTGGAATCCTGGACGCTGAATCTCAACGAGCACGCCAGGAAAGGCAAGATAGACCCTCTCATCGGCCATGAGCATGAAGTCGAGAGAGCCGTGCAGATCCTGTGCAGGCGCCGCAAGAACAACCCTTTGCTGGTGGGTGAGGCCGGTGTGGGCAAGACGGCCATCGCCGAAGGTCTGGCCAAGAAAATCGTGGACAAGGATATTCCCGAAGTACTGCAGGACGCCACCATCTTTTCCCTGGATCTGGGTGGCCTGGTGGCCGGCACCAAGTATCGGGGTGAGTTCGAGAAACGCCTCAAAGCGGTGCTGAAGGAGCTGAAAAAGATTCCTGACAGCATCCTGTTCATCGACGAAATACACACCATTATCGGTGCGGGTGCCGCTTCCGGAGGCACCATGGATGCTTCCAACCTGATCAAGCCCATGCTGGCCTCCGGCGAGTTGCGCTGCATCGGCTCAACCACGTACCAGGAGTTTCGCGGTATCTTCGAGAAGGATCATGCGCTCAACCGCCGCTTTCAGAAAATCGATGTGGTTGAACCCAGCATCGAAGAAGTGGTGGATATCCTCAAGGGGCTGCGCAGCCGCTTCGAAGAGCACCACGACGTGAGCTACAGTGATGAAGCGCTGCAGGCTGCGGCCGAACTGGCCGACAAGTATATCAATGACCGCCACATGCCCGACAAGGCTATCGATGTGATCGACGAGGCGGGTGCGGCCACCCGGCTGCAACCGGAAGACGAGCGCCAGACGGAAGTCGGTGTCGAACAGGTGGAAACCGTGGTGGCGCGTATCGCGCGGATTCCTGAACGCAAGGTCTCCACCTCCGATGTGGATGCGTTGCGCAATCTCACGCGGGATCTGCAAATGGTGGTCTATGGGCAGGATGAAGCCATTGATGTGCTGACTGCCGCCATCCGCATGAACCGCTCCGGCCTGGCTGAAGAAAACAAACCCGTGGGTTCTTTTCTGTTTGCCGGTCCAACCGGTGTGGGCAAGACTGAAGTCACCCGCCAGCTGGCGCGGGTCCTGGGGCTGGAACTGATCCGTTTTGACATGTCCGAATACATGGAGCGCCATGCGGTGTCACGCCTGATTGGTGCGCCGCCGGGGTATGTGGGCTTCGATCAGGGCGGATTGCTGACCGAACAGATCACCAAGCATCCCCATTCCGTGCTGCTGCTGGATGAAATCGAAAAGGCGCATCCGGATGTCTTCAACCTGCTGTTGCAGGTCATGGATCACGGCACTCTCACGGACAACAATGGACGCAAGGCTGATTTCCGTAACGTGATCATCATCATGACTACCAATGCCGGAGCCATGGAAATGAGCCGCCGTTCCATCGGCTTTACAAGCCAGGATCACAGCTCGGACGGAAAAGAGGTCATCAACAAGCTGTTCACCCCGGAATTCCGCAATCGCCTGGATGCCATCATCCAGTTCCAGCCTCTTTCACTGGAGAGTGTCAGCAGCGTGGTGAGCAAGTTCCTGTTCGAGCTGGAAGGACTGCTGGCGCAAAAGCAGGTGACTATCAGCGTGGACGAGGAAGCCCGATTGTGGCTGGCGGCGCAGGGTTACGACCCCAAAATGGGCGCCCGTCCCATGGCGCGACTGATCCAGGAAAAAATCAAGAAGCCTGTGGCGGAAGAGTTGCTGTTCGGCAAACTCAGCCAGGGTGGACATGTGCGCGTCCAGGTGAAGGATGATGAACTGGTTTTCGTCTATGAGAACCAGAAAGAAGAGGCCTGATCAGGCTCTTCGGGGCAGTATGGATCAGCGCTCGCGGTAAACGATGCGTCCCTTGCTCAGGTCGTAAGGTGTCATTTCCACCTTGACCTTGTCACCGGTGAGAATCCGGATATAGTGTTTGCGCATCTTGCCGGAGATATGAGCGGTTATTACATGACCGTTCTCCAGTTCCACACGAAACATGGTGTTGGGCAGAGTCTCCTTGACCGTGCCTTCCATTTCAATTACATCTTCTTTTGCCATAAAATCACTAAAAATCGTTGATAAATAAAACGCAGCATGCTGTTCCTGAAGGAGAGAATGTCTGCGAAGGCGCAAGATTATAGCACCATGTGAACGAAATCTGCATGAAATATGGCATTGTCGGACTGATGCCCCTGGAAAATGGCGGGAATGGAAAGCATGAAAATCAGCGGAAAGGTGATATCGGGTTTCTCCGCAGGGAGAACAGGGCTGGCAATGCTCATCCTGCTACAGGCAATGCTGCTGTCCGCGGCCTGTGTTGCGGGTGGCATCTACAGCTGGAAAGACAGGGATGGCAATGTGCATTTCGGAGACCGTCCTCCGGTGGAGGTGAGCAGCACACAGCTGGATGTGAAAGTAAACACCGTCAGCGCGCCTGACAACGTGAAAAACAGTGCCAGGGAATATGCTTCGGATCTGGCCAGGCGCCAACCGGATATTCCACCGAGAAAGAAGAAAGTGGTGATGTATTCGGCTGCCTGGTGTGGCGTGTGCAAGCGCGCCAGAAAGTACTTCAAACAGCATCGTGTGCCTTTCAGGGAATATGATATCGATACCTCCAAAAGCGGGCGCAAGGCCTATGAGAAATACGGTGTCAGCAGCGTGCCGGTTATTGCTGTAGGCAGGCAGCACATGCGTGGTTTTTCACCGGAAAGCTTTGAACGCTTTTATGCCCGGGCCAGTAAATGAACAGGTCGTCAACATGAATCCAGGGTTTATACTGGAGCGTATTCAGTGTCCTGAATACAGGTTCGTCACTTCATCGGTGAAATACATGAGTACACGGTTGCGCCGCAACTTCAGGGTCGGCGTGAGCAGACCGTTTTCCGGTGTCATGGGTTCGTGGAGTATGGCGACCTTGTGTATTTTGGCGTAGCCGGGAAAAGCGCTGAGCTGTTTCTGTACCCGCACCAGCACTTCCGCAAGGATGACCTCATTGTTGTAGTTCTGCGGATCCCCGGCTTTCAGGCCGGAAGAGCGGCACAATTCGTCGAAGCGATCCGGATTGGGCACGACGAGAACGGATAAATAGGGCTTGCCCTCACCGATGACCATGGCCTGTTCGATCAGTGGATCCAGGGTAATGGCATTTTCCATGTCCGCAGGTGGAATTTTCTCGCCGGTGGAGAGCACGATGATTTCCTTCAGCCGGCCGGTGATGAAGATATGTTCATCTTCGATACGGGCCTTGTCTCCCGTATGCAGCCAGTGTTTCCCGTCGATCATGTCGGCAGTGGCTTCCGGTTTATTCCAGTAGCCCGGAAATTTCACCGCCCCACTGGAAATAGGCCTCTTTTTGTTGCATAAAGTAAGGGTTACCAAACACTTACCAGCAACAAAACAAAGAGGCCTATGAATACAGAGTGTAAACCAGAACAGTTGGAATTTCAGTCCCTGGGTCGGCGCGAGGTGATTGGCCGCTTTGACGGTGGGCGAAT
>NZ_JBHNMF010000094.1:0-9131 GCF_048562965.1 Thiolapillus sp.
CTAGTGAATACCCAGAAAAACCCTCGGGTTCTTGTTACCGCAACCGGCGTGGGCTAGTATCGTAAAGATGCAGTATAGAAAAAGCACAACCTTTTCCCTCAGACTCTCATTGCCCCTGCTTGCGGGCCTGCTGGCAACATTTTCTGTTCATTCAGCACCGGGTGCCGGATATTACCCACCAGGATTCGCACCACCACCCGCCATGCCGGTCACCCAGCAGGGAAGCACACAGCAGCCCCGCACTTACCCCGGCGGCGCCTATTATCCCCCGACGCGCTTTCGACCACCGCCAAAGCAGCAGTATTCAGGCACACCGCCAACCAGCTACTCGCGGCAGTTCTCCTACAGCTACCGTTCCGGCAACAATCAGCAACCCTACCAGCAGAAACCAGCTCCCATGAGTCCGCCCAGCGTGGAGACCACCCTGAGTGAACGCCGTCCCATGGTGCAACAGAACCTTATCTACAGGGTACGCATCAACAGCGACGGAAACCTCAAGGAAGCTGCCCCACAACCACCCCAGTCTGATTCAGTGGTCTTTCGCCAGCTGGGTGAACCGGCCAATTACAGCGCCAGCGGCACATCCGGTCACAAGCTGGTCACGGAATACACCTATCTGCTGATTCCCCTGCGCGAGGGAGAAATTTTCCTCCCGGGCATCAACGTTACGGGAAAATACAACAACGGTACTTCTTTCAATGTGGTGGCCGAACATGGCAATGCTCTCTATGTTCAGCCCGCCCAGCCCGGGGTTCAGCCTTGGCTCCCTTTGTACGATCTGCGCATCGATGCCCACCTGCCGGACAGCACCCGGGTCAAGGCCGGAGAGCCGGTGGAAATCGAGATCGTCACCTCGGCTGTGGGCGCCGTAGGTACACAGTTACCGAGCATCGCTTCCCAACTCCGCAGCGATGACTTCTACATCTACACGGGCGAAGTCACCACCAGCGGAAAGATTTCCGCCGACGGCCTCGATCTCCTGGGTAGCAAGATCGAGAAATTCACGCTGGTGCCCCGCTATGGCGGTAATCTCAATCTGCCGGCCCTGTCCCTGCAGTGGTGGAACCTGCGCAGCGGAAAAGCGGCTACAGCCCTGCTTCCCGTAAAACAGTTTCAGGTTCAGGGGTCGCCCGATGCCGGCGGCGAACGCAAGGACTCATTCTTCAGCCTGCCCGAAGGCAATAGCCTGCTGTTCTGGGTACCTCTGGTGCTGGTCATTCTGCTGATGCTGGCCGGCTGGGTGAAAATGCTGTTCGGCAGTGGCCGCAACCCCGTGGGCGGCTGGATTGCAAACCAGCTCAGGCGCGGGCTCGGTGAGGCCTATCAGCCACTGGCAGCACTGGGGCGTCGCCTTTCGCCACGACGCCATTTCCATCGTCTGCGGACCTGGATCGGCCGGCAGCTGCCTGTCTCGTGGAAGCTGTGGTACTGCCTGAGAGCGGTGGACAAGGAAGACGACCCCGGCACCTGGGGACCGGCGCTGCAGATCCTGGCGGCAAAACACCTGGGCGTTCGTCCCAATTCAGACCTGCAGACCCTGGGTCAAAGCATTGCCCGCTGCCATCCGGCTGCCAATCCACAAAAGGTTGCTCAACTCATGGCAGAACTGGACACGGCGGTATATGGCGGCAAGTCCCTTGCTTCCTTCAACGAATGGAAAGCGGAATTCACCCGCCAGATCAAGCCACGGCTCTTCCCCATCCGCTTCCGCAACTGTCGCCAGCCAACCGACAAACACCTGCTGCCCGGACTGAATCCGTCGGTAAACTGAGGTATTTATTAACCCGGCGAGGGAATACTAGGATGCCAAACGACGCTCAACACAAACTGGTACAACTTCTTTGCAACGGTGAGCTTGGTGCATTCAACTAGGCGGTGAAACAGGTGGAATCTCCCAGCATTCGCGGTGCCGACCTTTGCGGCGTCGATCTCCGGGAAATGCAGGCCGGAAATCTGGACATGCGTGACTGCCACCTGCGCCGCACCGATCTGCGCGGACTCGACTTGTCCGACACCTTGCTGGATGGCGCAAGTATTGGCGGTGCCAAAATATCAGGCACCCTGTTCCCCCGCAGTCTCAGTCCAGAGGAAATCACTTTGTCCCTACCTAGTGCACGGCACCCGTATGCGCGCTTCTGCGAGCTGAGCGTCATCTATATTGGTGCTGGGTTAATATTTGCCCGTTGTTGGCGCTGTCAGCAGTACCTTGACGTCGCTGGCGTACCAGAACGGATTGTCCTGAATTGCGAGCCGGGTATCTTTCAGAATGGCCTGAGCCTTGTCGCGCAGCAGTGGATCCCCTGAACCCAGTGAAAGCTGCAGGATGATGGCAGCGGCGGCAGGCAGGGCACCATCTTCCTGCGCCATGACTGACGGCATGCCGGGCAAAAGCGCCTGGCTGCCACTGATCCAGCCCTTGTCGGTACAGAAGCGTGACCAGGCGATGTTAAGGAGCCGATCAGCCATTTTTCTGTCTTCCAATCGTTTGCTGACCTTTGCCCAGGAGTACAGCCCCTGAGCCACATAAGCATAGTCCGCCAGGGAAGCCTGACCGATGGGTTTTCCCTCATGCACAGCCCTGAAGAGCTGCCTGCCATCCCAAAGGTCAGTCAGCAAATAGTCGCGCAACCTTTCTGCAGCCGCAAGGAACTCCGGATCTTTCAGCTGTTGGGCAGCGCTGGCAAGGGCATGCAGCAGCAGGCCGTTCCATCCGGCTAGGCGCTTGTCATCCACGGGCAGCTGGCGCTGCTGGCGTGCTTCGAGCAGGCGTTTTTTCGCTTCGGCAAGCAGCGTCCTGACCTCGCCCACAGGTTCCTTGAGCTGCTTCGCCAGTACTTCCACCGATTTGCCCTTCATGGGCAGCACACCTTCAGGCCTGTTCCTGAAACCCTTCAGCTGCCAGTACTCACTCGCCAGTTTCAGAAGCGACGGATCGAGCGCTTTCTTCAGTTCCTTTTCGGTCCACAGGTAGTGACCTCCTTCAACACCCTGGGCATCCACGGCGGAAAAGCTGGCGATGCAGGCGGGTGACCCGGCACACATTTCCCGCAGGGTAAATGCCAGGGTATCCCGTGCTGTCTGTGCGTAGGCGGGGTTGTCGAACACCCTGGCAGCCCGCAGGTAAAGGTCCGCCAGCAGCGCCTGGGTATAGAGCATTTTTTCATAGTGCGGCGTCTGCCAGTCGGGATCGACGGTGTAGCGAAAGAAACCACCGGCCAAATGATCTCTCAACCCCCTGTTTGCCATCTGATCGAGTGTCAGGCGCAGAAAATGTTCGAGGGATTTCTTCGGTTCCCTGGCCTGAATTTCCAGCAAGGTTGAAAGCTGCGGCGTCATGGGAAAACGGTTCTGTTGCCCAAAACCACCGGCCAGTTCATCCGCCATCGCCATGGCAGACGCGAGGTAAGCCTGCTGCAGTTGTTCATTTGTCAGCGGTTTATCCGGCGTCTTTTTCTGACGCTGGGCCACCAGCGCATCCAGCGCCTTTCCCGCAAGCTCGGTCACTTCTTTCTTTTCCGCCTGCCACATCTTCTGCAGCTTGCCGAGTAACACCCGAAAACGTTCCGGCGGCAAATACGTCATCCCTACAACAGGATAGCCTTCCGGCGTCAGGAAAACGTTCAGTGGCCACCCCGCCCTGCCCTGGGTGCGTTGCACGAAATCGATGAGATGCTCATCCAGTGCTGGATTGAGCTCCCGGTCCACCTTGACCGGAATGAAGTAGGTGTTCAGCAATTCGGCTATTGCAGGGTTGCTGTAGCTCTCCCGCTGCATTACGTGGCACCAGTGACAGGCAAAATAGCCACTGGAGATGAACAGCAGCTTGCCCTCTTTCCGGGCCAGTTCCAGGGTTTCGGCACTCCATATCTGCCAGTGCACCGGATCCCGGCCGTGCATGGCCAGGTAAGGGGAAGGATTGTCGGCAAGCTGATTCTGCAGTGCCACCGCCGACAGACTGAAGAGCAGGAGCGGCAGAATCAGCAGCGATCTGATCACGGTTCAGTCATCGAGTTGAGAGAGGATATTCTTGGCCACGACCACCTGTTCGTCACTACCCTCCACAAGCACTTCATACAACAGCTTGCGGGCCGCATCAAAATCCATGTCTTCGCGCAAGCGGTTGATGCGCTCCAGCTTTTTATCCACAGCATCCTGGTCTTTGTTTTCTTGCGTATTCTCAGCAGGTTCTTCATGCCAGCTCGCTTCCTCTTCGTCCAGTTCCGCTTCCAGGCGGTCCAGCTCTGCTTCCATTTCTTCATCGGAGAGTGGCTTGAATCCGTTATCGTCATCATCCGCTGCCTGAGCATGTACCGGCGGCGTAGCCACGGTGGCGGCAGCGGTCGCGTCAGCTGCACTGGATGATGCTTCCTCTTCGTCGTCTTCTGTTTCATCTTCATCCTTTTCACGTACGAAGAAATGGGAAAAGATGATGCCTGCCTCGAACAACACCCACATGGGCAAGGCCAGCATGGTCTGGGAGATGACGTCGGGTGGTGTCAGCAGCATGCCGATGACAAAAGCACCCACGATCACATAGGGTCGTTTGCTGGCAAGTTTCTGCGGCGTTGTCATACCCATCCAGACCAGCAGGATGGTGGCGATGGGTATCTCGAAGGCAAGACCAAAGGCAAAGAACAGGGTCAGGACAAAATCCAGATATTCCGAAATATCGGTCATCACCGCCACACCTTCCGGGGTGACACTGGTGAAGAACTTGAACACCAGGGGGAAGACCACGTAATAGGCGAAAGCCGCTCCCAGGTAGAAAAGCACTACACTGGAGGCCAGCAGCGGCATAGCCATCTTCTTTTCATGGGCATAGAGCCCTGGCGCAATGAAACCCCACAGCTGGTACAACAGATACGGCATGCTGAAGAAAACCGCCGCAATGAGGCTCAGTTTGAACGGCGTGAGAAAGGGGGAAGCCACTTTCGTGGCGATCATGGAAGTGCCTTCCGGCATCACCGCCATCAGGGGCTCGGCGATGAAATGATAGATGTCGTTACCGAAGGGGAACAGCACCAGGAAAACCACCAGCACCACCAGCACGGCGCGCAACAGGCGGTCGCGCAGCTCCAGCAGGTGGGACATGAACGGCTGTTCCATGTCGGAGGATGTATTCTCTGTCATTTGTCGGTTTTGTTGGTGACAGTTTTAACGTTGTCTGAGCTGTCCCAACTGTCATCCGAGCTGCCGGAAACAGTGGGCTTCTCGCTGGCAGCCTTCACCACGGATTCGGTTTCCTGCTTGATGTCATTGAGGGCGCTGCGCGTGTCATCGAGAATCTCATGTACGGAAGCGGATCCGGCCTGCTCCTCCAGGATACGCTTGAGTTCTTCCGCCTTGAGTTCCTTTTCGATATCCGCCTTCACCGAACTGATCATTTTGCGTCCGCGACCGATCCACAGGCCCGCCGTACGCGCCACCTTGGGAAGGCGTTCGGGACCAATCACCAGCAGCGCCACGACGGAAATCAGCAGCAGCTCAAAAAAACCAACATCGAACATGGGAAATTTCTCCTATCAGGAGTCTGTCTTGTCTTTTTCCCGTGTTGCTTCGCCTTCGATGACCGACTCCTCCTTGGATGCTTCGGTCAGTTTTTCCTTTTCCTTGGTTTCGCCGTCACTCACGGCTTTCTTGAATCCCTTGAAGGCAGTACCCAGGTCAGAGCCCATGTTGCGCAACCGCTTGGTGCCAAACAGCAGCAACACGATTACCAGTACGATCAACAACTGCCAGATACTGATTCCACCAAAACCCATAATTCGTTCTCCAAAAAATTAAACTTCTTGTCCAGGCCCTCAGGGAGCCCTGAACATTGCTCAATGATGCATGATAGCTTATTCGGCCTTGCGGCTGGCTTTTTCTTCCAGTCCGGAAAGACCGAAACGCCGTTCGAGTTCTTTCAGCACGTCTTGTGGCCCCAGCCCGGCGTGGGCCAACAGCACCATGCTGTGAAACCACAGATCCGCAGTTTCATAGACGATCTTGTCCCTGTCGCCGTCTTTGGCTGCCATCACCGTCTCTGTGGCTTCTTCCCCGATTTTCTTGAGGATGGCATCCAGCCCCTTGTGATACAGGCTCGCAACATAGGAACTGTCGGGCGCAGCGGATTTGCGTTGTTCCAGTACTTCGGCCAGTTGCTGCAGGGTATCCGTCATAGTCTCATCTCCACACCCTGCTCTGCCATGAAACGCTTGGCTTCGCCAATGCTGTACTCAGCGAAGTGGAAGATGGAAGCTGCCAGCACGGCATCGGCGCCACCGAGCTTTACGCCATCCACCAGGTGCTGCAGATTACCCACACCACCGGAAGCAATGACTGGAATAGTCACGGCCTCCGCCACGGCTCGGGTCAGTTCGTTGTCGAAGCCAATCCTGGTACCATCCCTGTCCATGCTGGTGAGCAGGATTTCCCCGGCGCCGTAGCCCGTCATCTTTTTCGCCCATTCGATGGCATCTATACCCGTGGGCTTGCGTCCGCCGTGAGTGAAGATTTCCCATTTCCCATCACCGACGGATTTTGCATCGATAGCCACGACGATGGCCTGGGAACCGATACTGTCCGCAGCCTCTTTCACGAACTCAGGATTGAACACGGCGGCTGTATTGATGGCGACCTTGTCCGCCCCGGCCATGAGCATGCGCCGCACGTCTTCCACTTTGCGGATGCCACCGCCCACGGTCAGGGGGATGAACACTTCTGAAGCCACCTGCTCCACCACATGCACGATGGTCTCACGGTCATCGGAACTGGCGGTGATGTCCAGGAAGGTGATCTCGTCGGCGCCTTCCTCGTTGTAGCGGCGGGCCACTTCCACGGGATCGCCGGCATCGCGGATATCCACGAACTGCACGCCCTTGACCACGCGGCCGTTGTCCACGTCCAGGCAGGGAATGATGCGTTTCGCCAGCCCCATGTCAGCAGCTCAGCTCGTCGGCCAGTTTCTGACCCTCGGCAAAATCCAGCGTGCCTTCGTAAATCGCCCGGCCGGTGATGGCTCCCATGATATTGCTGGTATTGGCTTTGCAAAGCGCTTCGATATCCCGCAGATTGGTGATGCCACCGGAGGCAATCACAGGAATGCGTATGGCATTGGCCAGACTGGCCGTGGCATCCACATTGCAGCCGGTCATCATGCCGTCACGGCCGATGTCGGTGTAGACGATGGCAGACACACCGTCATTCTCGAAGCGTTTTGCCAGTTCGGTGACCTCCTGATCCGTGATCTCGGCCCAGCCGTTGATGGCCACCATGCCGTCCTTCGCATCCAGCCCGACGATGACATGACCGGGAAAGGCCTTGCACGCCCTTGTCACGAATTCAGGATCCTTGACCGCCTGGGTGCCAATGATGCAATAGCTGACCCCAGCCTTCAGATAAGCTTCAACAGTGGCCTCGTCACGGATGCCGCCACCAACCTGTATGGGAAGATCGGGATATCGGGCGGCAATGCTGCGGATGGCGTCACCGTTCACCGGCTCGCCGGCAAAAGCGCCGTTGAGATCCACAAGGTGCAGGCGACGGGCTCCGGCATCCACCCAGCGGCCGGCCATGTCCACCGGGTTGTCGGAGAACACGGTATCGTCTTCCATGCGCCCCTGTTTCAGTCGTACGCACTGGCCGTCTTTCAAATCGATTGCGGGTATGAGCAACATCAACTTGGCTCCCAACTGACAAAATTCTTCAACAGGCACAGACCGGCATCTGCGCTCTTTTCCGGATGAAACTGCACGGCAAACAAATTGCCTACGGCGATGGCGCTGACAAACTCCATACCATAATCGGTGGTCGCGGCAATCAGCGTCCGGTCTTCAGGAACAACATGATAGCTGTGCACAAAATAGAACCGGGCGCCATCAGCGATGCCTTGCCACAGGGGATGCTGCTGGCGCTGGTTCACCTGGCTCCAGCCCATGTGAGGAATCTTCAGCGGAAGGCCGTTGTCACCAGGCATGTCAGCAGAAAAACGCTGCACCTTGCCGGGGAAAATGCCCAGCAGTTCCGTGCCGCCGTTCTCTTCACTGAACTCCATGAGCACCTGAAGCCCCATGCAGATTCCCAGAAAAGGCTTGTTCTGCATGGCTTCACGCACTTCACGATTCAGGTGGTGTTCTCCGATGGCCGCCATGCAGTCACGCGCGGCACCCTGTCCGGGAAAGACGATACGGTCTGCCGCCTTGATCCATTCATGGTCATCAGTAACCCGCACCTGGGCATCGGGCGCCACGTGCTCGATGGCCTTGGACACGGAACGCAGGTTGCCCATGCCATAATCCAGCACAGCAATCTTCTGTCCCATCACAGGCTGCCCTTGGTGGAGGGAATGGTGCCCTGCAATCTCGGATCCTCCTCCAATGCCATGCGCAGAGCGCGCCCAAAGGCCTTAAAGATGGTCTCGGCGATATGATGGGCATTGCTGCCGCGGATACAGTCGATGTGCAGGGTCACCTGGGCATGATTGACGAAGCCCTGAAAGAACTCGTGAAACAGATCAACGTCGAACTCGCCAATCGTGGAGCGTTTGAAATCCACGGGCATTTCCAGGCCCGGGCGGCCGGAAAAATCGACCACCACCCGGGACAGAGCCTCATCCAGTGGCACATAGGCATGGCCGTAACGGCGTATGCCCTTCTTGTCTCCCACGGCTTGATCGAAAGCCTGCCCCAGGGTAATGCCCAAGTCTTCGACCGTGTGGTGTGCATCGATGTGCAAGTCACCGTTCGCGGTAATATCCAGGTCGATCAGCCCGTGACGCGCCACCTGGTCGAGCATGTGCTCTAAAAATGGCACACCGGTATCGAATTTGCCTTTACCCTGGCCGTCCAGATCCAGCTTCACCGTGATCTGCGTTTCCAGGGTATTGCGCTCAACGCTGGCGCTGCGACTCATCGTCAGTCTCCGAAATTGTGAGGGCTGGATTATAACCTGATTCGGCTATTGAAGTCTTTGCGGGGAGCGCTCATCATTTGCTCAAATGAATGATCAAGCGTGTCTTCGGCCTCGTGATAGATTTTGGGACATCCCAGTCCCCAAAATCGACTCGGCCTTTGACAACCTATTGGTGCCCCAGCCGTCCTGGTCACCAAGCACTACGCAACAACTTCGCAAGCTCGTTGCTGCTCCGTACT
>NZ_JBHNMF010000095.1:0-9119 GCF_048562965.1 Thiolapillus sp.
CGACAGATGCGGCAGATTTCCAGCCAAGGGCATGATCTGAAGCGTGCGGATTGGCGAAGGATTCGGTGAAATATGGCTGCATTTTGTGCAAAACTTCGTCAGCAACGGGTGTTGTTGCTTGGTAATCAAAATACAGTACCTTTGAATATTCCATATAAATCAGTATGCTACGGGTTTTTCTGCTAATTATTAGCCTCTTAAAGGTTTCCACCGACTTCTGGTGGTGCCTTCCAGATTGAGATTGACCATACCACATCTCTATATTAAAGTCTCCTGGATGGTTCATCCAGGAGAAACTAACATGGCGCACGGGCCACTCTACCAACAAGACTACAAACCTCAATTTTCAGGCCATGAGACCTTTCCATTACGGTACGGATGGCTAAAGAAGTGCTATGACCGCGTGTCTGCAACCGAGCAGGAGCCGGACAATAAGTCCCTGTGTTGGGGAGGTGATGCCATTGCGCGCTTTGGTGTGGGTAAGAATATGGTGTCATCTATGCGTCATTGGGCCACTGTCGCGGGCATTATTGAGGAGCCGTCAGGTACTCATCAGGTTAAGACCACGCCGCTCGGTCAACTGTTATTCGGAGTTAACGGCGTTGATCCTTTTCTGGAATACCCAAATTCGTTATGGCTGATTCATTGGAAATTGGCAACTGAATGGAAAAAAAAGACGACGTGGTATTGGGCGTTTAGTTATTACTCGGCGGTAACCTTTGAACGGGACAAATTTATCAAGCGTTTACAGCGCGATTGGCCCAATGCCGCTCAAACGACGGTGAAAAATGATGTGGCTTGTTTTGTCCGCACATATGCCGCCCAACCCTCTTCCGCAAAAGCCGGACGAGATGATTCTCTCGAATGTCCTCTTACCGAACTCGGGTTGATCAAACCCGTGTCAAAACGTGATGGATTCAGGTTTGTTCGTGGTCAAAAGACCACATTAGGTGATGGCACGTTCGTCTATGCCTTGATTGAATTTTGGAAAGAGTTCTCGCCTGCATCTTCAACACTTTCGTTTGAAGCTATTGCGCATAAGCCGGGCTCGCCGGGGCGTGTCTTTTTGCTCGATGAAAATGATGTTGCCGATAGGCTATCCCATATAGATAGCGTGACAAATAATGCACTGCGATGGTCAGAGACCGCAGGACTCAAGCAGGTCGTACGCAGCCCAGAGTTCGATTTTTACAGTGCGCTAGATTTTGTTCAAAAGGACTTTGAATGTTCAAATGAAAGGGAGGTGGCATAGTGGCTTTAGTTGATCAGGTTATGATAGCCCGGCGTTTTCAGAAATCCATTCGCATTGATACGGATTTGGGCGACAAAAACGCTCTTGATGGATTCATCTGTCCGCAATCTTCCGCCGACATTCTTATGTCGATGGTCCGGCATGTCTCGGAAACCGGGCAAGGTGCTTTTACGTGGACTGGTCCTTACGGAAGCGGCAAGTCTAGTTTGGCAATTGCGCTAAGTGCTTTGCTCAATGGCAATCAGGAGTTACAGAAAGAGGCGGTAAAAGTCTTTGGACGTAAGCTCACCAATGCCATTTGGAAGGCTCTGCCGACGGGGTCGAAAGGTTGGCGTATTCTGCCCGTTGTGGGCCGCAGAGAGAACCCCGTCGAGGTTTTGGGAGAAGCCCTAATAGAAAGAGGATATGTAACCCGCCGTCCCAAAGGTGGTTGGACCGAAGAGCATGTCGTCAACGGCTTGATGGATGTTGCGACGAGCAAGCCTAAGGCGCACGGCGGCTTAATCCTGTTTGTAGATGAGATGGGGAAGTTTCTTGAATCGGCTGCGCAGGATGGTTCGGATGTTTATATTTTTCAGCAACTTGCAGAGGCTGCCTCCCGAAGCAATGGCCGTTTTTTGTTTGTTGGTGTTTTGCATCAAACTTTTGACGAATACGCACATCGTCTTTCACACGAGCTTCGTGATGAATGGGCGAAAATTCAGGGACGCTTTGTTGACTTGCCTGTCAACACAATCGGTGAAGAACAGATAGAGCTGATATCTCGCGCGATTGAGTACAATAAGGCTGCTCCTCGCTCTAATAATCAACCCAAAGCCGTTGCCAAGATAGCTCGAAAGAGCCGTAGTCAGGATGCCGACCGTCTAGCGGAGATGCTGAAAAATTGTTGGCCACTGCATCCAGTCGTTGCATGTCTGCTCGGACCGATTTCTCGTCGCCGATTTGGTCAAAACCAGCGCAGCATTTTTGGCTTTCTGAATTCGGCTGAACCGCATGGCTTTCAGGATTACTTGTACTCGGCGGATGAGGAAGACCTCTATACACCATCGAAACTTTGGGATTACTTGCGTACCAATCTGGAACCCTCCATTCTCGCTTCACCGGATGGTCACCGTTGGGCCATGGCCGCTGAAGCGCTAGAAAGATGTGATGGCATGAAAGGCGATGACTTTTTAGTCGATCTTCTAAAAACGATAGCCGTTATTGATCTTTTTAAGGAGAGGTCTGGCCTCGTAGCAAATTTTGATCTTTTAAAGACCTGTTATCCTGATGTTTGCGAAAAAGAACTCAAGAGCGCTTTGAATACGCTTAACAAAGCATCTTTGACAATATTTAAGAAGTTTCAGGATGCACACGCCATTTTTGCTGGCAGCGACTTCAATATTGATCAAGCAGTAGGCGTGGCGCTAGACGAAATTGATGAGCTTGATTTTGAAGCACTTACATCATTGACAGGGTTGCAGCCCATTTTGGCTAAACGTCACTACCATGAAACCGGTGCTATGCGGTGGTTTGATGTGAATATCACGCCAGCAAAAGATGTTATGGATGTGGCGACTCGCTTTAAGTCCAAGAATGGTGTCATTGGCAAATTCCTTCTTGTAGTGCCAACCGAGGGTGAAGAGGAAGAGCACGTTAAAGCACTTTGCCGGGATGCAGCCAAGTTGAATGACGAATGGGACATCGTAGCAGGCTATTCGCCACAGGCATGGTCGGTTGTGATGCTGGCACGAGAACTACTGGCGCTTGATAAGGTTAGCATTGACCACCCTGAACTAGCCGGTGATTGGGTTGCACGGAGAGAGGTTGCTGCAAGGCTTACAGATTTACAGGCACAGTTGGAGACTGAACTAACAAAGTCCCTCGATAAGGCTGAATGGTACCACAAACGTTATTCTACAAAACACTATCGTCAGTCCGATTTGAATAGCCTTGCCTCCGACCTTGCAGAAAGACGTTATGATCAATGTCCTAAACTCCACAATGAGCTTCTAAACAGGCAAAAGCCCTCCAGTAGCGCTATTGCAGGGCAAAACGCTCTTTTGAGGCACATGATTACAAGAGAGGGTGAACCACGTTTGGGTATTGACGGTTATCCGGCTAAAGGCGGTCTTTACGCCTCATTGCTGGAAGCCACAGGACTGTACTCAGAAACAAAAGACGGCTGGCGCTTTGTTGCTCCCGCCAACAATGAGGCTGATACACACAGGCTCTTTCCTGCCTGGAATGCAGCCATTCAGCATATAAAGAAAAATAAAAAGCGCTCAGTTGCCGTTTCAGAACTCTATGATCTTTGGGCGGATCAACCGTACGGGATCAAAGATGGATTGATGCCGGTTTTGTCAGTCGCGTTTATTCTCACTCAGAGGGAAAATCTTGCCATTTATCGGGAGGGTATTTTTCGTGCGCGGTTTGATGATGTCGATGTTGAATGTATGGCCAAAGATGCCAAGACGATCCAACTGCGCTGGATGGACCTGAATAAGATTTCACGTCGCATGCTTTCCGATATGGCCGACGTTGTACGGGACCTTGATGAGAAAAACGAACTGAAACACCTTCAGCCGATTGATGTAGCCCGTGGTCTCGTGGCGATCTATGAAAAACTGCCGAACTGGACGAAACGGACAATGCGTCTGTCGGCAAGAGCTATTCAAGTACGTGATATTTTCAAGCGTGCGCGTGATCCGAACAAGTTCTTGTTTGACGATATTCCTGCATTGATTAACTCCAAAGAGACTGAGATATCCAACAAAGAAGATATTCGTAATATCGTCTCGATAGTGAAGGAAGGGCTGCAAGAATTGGTGCAGGCATATCCTCTTATGCTTCATCAGCAAAGGGATATGCTTCTTGCCGAGTTACAGGTTCCAAACCTTTCACGTCAGTCTCTCTTAGAGCTTCATGAGCGGGCTGAGAATGTTAAAGAACTTGCCGGAGATTTCCGTTTAGATGCTTTTGTCGGGCGTCTGGCTCAATTTGAGGGAGATGACGAAGGCTTCGAAGGCATTGCAAGTCTTGCAGCAAACAAGCCACCTAGAGACTGGGTAGATCCAGATATGGATCGAGCATCTATAGAGCTTGCGGATATGGCGCAAAAGTTCCTCAGAGCTGAAACATTTACACGGATCAAGGGACGTCCGGAAAAACGCCAGGCGATGGCGGTTTTGGTTGGGATGGAAGGTAGACCAGTCCCGCTGCTGGAAGAGTTCGACGTGATTGATTCTGATCGGGGTGCAATCAACGATCTTGTTGACCAGGTTTCGAAAACGCTCGAGGCCGTGGATACCAATAGCCAAAGCATTATTCTTGCAGCATTGGCGGAGTTGAGCGCACGATATATGCAGGCTCCTGAAGTAGAGACACGGAAAACAGGAAACGGAAAGGTCGCATAGGATATGTCTGGAAATGAGATGCACGTTCTGGGATTATCCGGCGGTCGAGATAGTGCAGCACTTGCTGTTTACATGCGCCAGCACCACCCGGACATTGAAATTGAATATTTCTTTACAGACACAGGTAAAGAACTTCCCGAAGTATACGAGTACCTTGGCAGGCTAGAAGGGTTCTTGGGTCAGCGTATTCGCAAGCTGAATCCCGATAGAGACTTTGATTTCTGGTTAAAACAGTACAACGACTTTTTGCCTTCGGCGCAGACAAGATGGTGTACACGGCAGTTAAAGCTGAGACCATTTGAGCAATGGGTTCTGCCTTTACTTGAAGAAGGCAAAAAAATATACAGCTATGTTGCAATTCGTGGCGATGAAGAATATCGGGAAGGCTACTCTTCGAAAGATAAAAATCTAATTATTAAGTTACCCTTCAAAGAAGCAGGGATAGATAAGGCTGGCGTGCTGGATATTTTGGAAGGAGCCGGTCTTGGGCTTCCACATTACTATTCTTGGCGAACACGCAGTGGCTGTACTTTCTGCTTCTTTCAGCAAAAAATTGAATGGGTGAGACTGATGGAGCGCCATCCCGAGGCGTTTGAAGAAGCTAAAGCATATGAGAAAAACGCCGTTGATCATGGCTCTCCGTTCACCTGGAGTCAGGGCGAATCTTTGGATGAGCTGTCTAGGCCGGAACGTGTCCATCAAATCAAGGAAGATCATGAGCAGCGTCTAGCCAGGCAAAAAAGCAAGTCTCAACCGAACCCGTTACGGTCGGATAGTGAGCCTTTAGATATTGATGATTTATACGGTAAAGCTAAGATGTGCCTTGCTTGTCACAAGTAGCGACCTGTCTTTCTTTTAAGTTCTAAGCGCGTCCTCTAGGCTAGAGAAAAACTCACTGCCGTTTTGAGGACGTTTTTGGAGATCATGAAGCAGTGAGCGATGTAATAGCTCGAACAACTTTTGGGGTCCCGTCCAATCTTCTTCTACAACTATCCCGCTAGGGTGCCGACCAGTTACAACATACCAAAATATGGAGGCTAATTGAAAAACATCGGATGCAGCGTTTATCGTATCCCCACAGCCGAGGCGTCGATTATGTGCTTCGGGCGATAACCAAAATTTGGGCCCGATATTCCTTCCTTCTGGAGTCAAATCCTCCGCACCTGGATTGACAAAAGTGCAAAGACCATAATCACTTAACAGCCAGCGGTTGCCTACAACAAGAATGTTCTCTGGCTTGATGTCACGGTGTACAGCTTCAGCATTGTTGTGCAAAGAGGCTAGTGCACCTGCAAGGCCTCTAAATTGACCAGCGTACTGCTCATACGCAAGTGGACCTTGCTCTCGTATCTTTTCTTGTAGGTTGCAGTCTGCCAACTCCATCACTACAAAAGGGAGTGTGGCATTCCGAGAAGTACGTTTGTGCTTTACGACTACACGCCCCGTTCCGTAGTACTTTGTTATATGATCACTACTCATGGTCTTGAGTAATTTAACCTCCCGGAGGAATCTCTTTGCACTACTCCTGCTAGTATTCATCAGAAACTTTATGGCATATTCTTCACCTGTTATTCTATGCCTGCCCTTGAAGACAGAGGCATTTCCTCCTCGGCCTATCCACTCTTCTAGCTCGTACTGCTGACCTTCATCAGTCCGAATCGGCGTATCCAGAATGAAAAAGTTCCCTTTGCGTAATTTTTCTAAATCAAAATAGAGTTGGCTGGTCATCGTCATCCTTAGGGCGCTCCATTACCAACCATTCGTCTTGATCTCTTGCACAAGAAGAATGAAGCCACTCTGCATTTGAGAATTGTTTTTCTAGAATTGAACGATGCCAACCTAATAAATTTTCGTGTGTTTCGAATGTGATTTCCCTTTCGCAAATCGGGCAGAAGATCTCAGAAGGAGGGCACATACCAGATAGGTCTTCTCTCTTAAATTCGTCCATTAGTCTGTATAGCATCTCGGAACTACTGGCAGTATGTGAACCTACATAAGTTCCTCGGAGAACTGAATGTAGGAAGTTTTTTCTCCATGTCCGACTAGATGCAGAGTTGGCTTGAGATACGCACTTAATAGCATACTCACTACAGATATCAATCTCTGACTCGGGCCGAATGGTGTAGTCCAGAATACGGAGGTCTTCCCTCAAGGGGGCCAAATTCTTTCCTTGGAGGCCATTACCAGATGAAATAAATTCGTTTATCACGAGAAAAAGTGAGTAGAAATCAGATTTCTGACGAAATCGTGTCTTTGAAATATTAAAAGTATCATCAAATATTAAAGAAATTTCCTGTAAGACTTCTTCAAACCTAGTAGCTGTCTCTGCTCTGTGTGATTCTTCCCAGTTCGCGTATCTTATATAGAAGTCATCTAAGGTCTCTTTCTTATCTTGGACACCCTCAATCATTCCAGCTAGTAATTCCGAGACATATTCAACATCGGCATAACGTCTCCTATTTGCCGCTGTGAATATCCGTGCGTTATCAAAGAATTCAGTTACAGCTAAATTTTCAGAAATATTCAAGAAATCGCCCGGGAAATCTGCTCGACGTAGTTCTTGTTTTGTGAGAGGCACTGTGTACTTATTTACTCGTGCATAAACTTGTCGAACTTCTTCATCAGATGGGTTGATGGCCTCATTAAAATCGATCTGATAGCTTAAAAATCTATCCTTTGTTTCTCTACTAAGTTCTGAAAATTTCTTCCCTTTTTCTTCGCCGTTAAATGGGTCATCTAAAGTAAAGCAATCTCTAAGGAAGTCGAGAATGGCTGAGATTCTCTGCTGTCCATCGATCACTACTCGATAGGTTCGATCATCTATGATAGTGTTGGCCAAAAAGATCTTCGGCATCGGCACATCGCGTAAGATTGTATCCATTAACATGATGCGTGCTGGTGAGGACCAAACCCCACGTCTTTGGAAGTCAGGTCGCAATTCGAGACGACCTGCCTCGCTCCAATCCCGTATATCAGAGATTGGATGGGGACTTGAATTCCAGTGAACCATAGCGACTTTTCCTATAAATTATTAACACCTAGCTAGTTTTATTAGATTGGCTAACTCAGATATTTCTTCTTCAGAGGCAAACGGCACCTGAGCCAAAATAACTCTTCCTTCCCCCGACAGTTTTGCTGCCAGGTGGCCGCGTCCAAGTAGTCTCTCAGCGCCGGACTCATCAAGAACCAGCATGGAGTTTTTCTTATCGGCAACCTTCAGCACCAGTCTGTTTGTTAAATTGGCGCGGAGCTGCATCGGCAGGGCATCCTTATCCGGTCGTTGCGTTATCAGCACAAGGTTTATACCAGCTGCCCGTGCCTTAACGCCCAAGCGGCTTGCATTCAAATCAACGGCATCTCTGTACTCGTTAATCATCATCCAGTCCGCTAATTCGTCATGGAACAACCAGATTCGTGGAAGCTGCTCGGATGGCGGGACTTTGCGATTGTAGTTGTCGAGCTTGGTGACACCGGCTTCCGCAAGAAGACGGTTTCTTCTTTCCATTTCACCCACCAATTCTTCGAGAGCATGAATGGCTTCATCCTGCTCGGTGATGAGGTCACCATCAAGATGTGGCATATTTCGCAGCCAGGGAAAATCAATCCCAGCCTTGGGATCAATCATACGGATGCGCGCTTTTTCCGGAGAGTTGGTTGCGCATATGTCCAATAGTAAAGACTGTACCAGTACACCTTTACCACTCCCTGTTTCCCCGGCTATCAGAGTGTGAGGGCCGTGTGGCTGATGCCCACCGAATTCGTTGCCGACATTCAGGTATAGAATTTCACCGTCAGCCTCTTTCGCGCCCAGCAGCAAACTCGTATTCAACTCCGGTGCTGTTGAGGGAAGTTGCCTTCTTCTCCAGAGATCCTGTAACCGCAAGATTGCTCGGTGCGGTCGTTTGACCATGATGATAATTTCCATTGGAGCAGCAAGGACATTGATGACATCAACAGCATGGGAGGTGAGTAGTTCTTGCCGTTTTTTCTCCACCTTGGGTACGGTCAGATCGTCTGAGCCCCTAAACCGTACAAGGGCTGCATTTGGGGTGAGTCTTGCACCAATCAGCTCAGCGGTCATTTCATAGCCCCGCAATGCTCTTTGTAGGGCTTTGACCGTATTATCCAGCCAAGCTTTCGTGTCTTCGTCGTCTTCCTCGGAAGCAGCCCCGTTATTGACCCATTCAGCAAGCTGCCGTGACGGCCACATATCCAGCAATTCCTTTGGAACCTCGGGATTGGCTTCTTCTATTTCATGGCCGTGATGAGATGATGTGTTACTTCCCGTTGGGGCGGGGGCACTCGTAACCGGTTCGGCTAGGGTTGTCGGTTCTTGTTTAGCGCCACGTTCTATAGATTCTGATTCTGGGGGCTGGTTTTGTGCGAAAGAGGATGTGTTCGTTTCCGTATTCGCGGTTTCCTCTTGAGTTTTTGAAGCGGCTCCCGTTGAAACAAGCGCATCATTCCAAGTG
>NZ_JBHNMF010000096.1:0-9069 GCF_048562965.1 Thiolapillus sp.
AGCAGGATGCAGCAATCAGCGTATAGAACAAGCTCTAACGGGCAGTATGAACAAAATAGCAACTTTATTTCACCCGAAAATATACGGTGGAACAATGTTGCTTACTCTAAACTCTAGTAAATGGAATTCAATGACATTCTCCGTCTGATGTCCGACAAGAAGGCATCAGACCTGTTCATCACCGTGGGACGCCCGCCCTGCCTGAAGGTGGACGGCCACATCAAGCCCATCGCCAAGACGGCGCTGAGTGCCGATCAGACGCGGGAGCTGGCTTTTGGGCTGATGAGCCCGGAGCAGCGCGAGGAATTCAAGCACACCAAGGAATGCAACTTTGGCGTCAGTGCCGAAGGCATCGGGCGTTTCCGGGTCAGCGCCTTTGTGCAGCGGGATGCCGTAGCCATGGTGCTGCGCCGTATCGAAACCAGCATTCCCAGTTTCGAGGAGCTTCAGCTGCCGCCGATCATCGAGAAACTGGCGATGGTCAAGCGCGGCCTGATCATTTTTGTGGGTGCTACTGGCACCGGTAAATCCACATCGCTTGCCGCCATGCTGGGGTATCGCAACCAGCACAGTGACGGCCACATCATCTGTATTGAGGATCCCATCGAATTCCTGCACCAGCATCAGGGCTGCATCGTCGCCCAGCGGGAAGTGGGGATCGATACGGAATCTTATGAAGTGGCGCTGAAGAATACCCTGCGTCAGGCGCCGGACGTGATTCTGATCGGTGAGATCCGTACCCGGGAGGTCATGGAGCACGCCCTGACCTTCGCCGAAACCGGTCACCTGGTGCTGTCCACCCTCCACGCCAACAACGCCAACCAGGCCCTGGAACGGATACTGCACTTCTTCCCGGAAGAGCGCATGACCCAGGCGCTCATGGCGCTCATGGATTTGTCACTGAACCTCAAGGGCATCCTCGCCCAGCAACTGATTCCCCGTGCCGACGGTGTGGGTCGCCGGGCAGCCATCGAGGTGCTGCTGAATACGCCGCTTGCATCTGACCTGATTCTCAAAGGCAAGGTTCATGAGCTCAAGGAACTGATGAAACGCTCCAGGGAACATGGCATGATCACTTTCGATCAGGCTCTGTACGAACTCTATCTGGAAGGTGAGATTACCGAGGAAGATGCACTCAAGCACGCCGATTCCGCCAACGAGGTGCGCCTCACGATCAAGCTGGGCGACAATACCCCCGGAACACGTGCCCGGGATCTGGATGCTGCCATGCTGGTGGACGATTATTGAGGTCTGAATGCAGCAGCCGCAAACGCCGGGTGTTCAGAACACCCGGTAGCCATCGAACACAGGCCCGTCCACGCATACCCGCTGCATGGCCGGGCCGTTTTCTGTCTGCACCTCGACGCTGCAGCCGGCGCAGCCACCCACGCCACAGGCCATGAACTCTTCCAGGGAGACCTGCACCGGCAGAGCAAATTCCCGTGCCAGACTGACCACGGACTCCAGCATGGGGTGAGGGCCACAGGCGTAGAGCCCGACTTCGTTGCGTGCCTGTTCATCAAGGCTGTTCAGCCAGTGTCTTGCCAGGTCGGTGACATAGCCCTGATGCACGCCAGCCATGTCCTGCTGGCTGGCCAGGCGGCAGGGAATGTTCCAGTCATCCAACAGGGGCATGGTGGCGATGACGCCGTCGGGCACTCCCGGCAGCAGGATCTGTGAGGGATGGGGGTTGAACGGAAAGGGCACTTCCGAACCCAGTATGACCACAGGCTGGTGCTCGCTGCCCTTCAGGCTTTCCGCCACGAAGATCATCGGTGGCATGCCCACACCGCCACCGATGAGCAGGGGGCGTTTTTCCCGGATCTCGAAAGGTGTGCCGATGGGGCCGAGGCTGCTGAGAAATTCGCCCGTGGTGCGGGCGGCCAGCAGGCGGGTTCCTTCCCCCACCTGCTTGTAGAGCAGGTCGATCCAGCCTTCTTCCGCCGAGGCCCGCATGATGGAAATGGGGCGCCGCATGGGGCGCTGGGGATCCACCGTGAGGTGAACGAACTGGCCGGGCCTGGCGCTGGCCGCGCAGCGCGGTGACTCGAGGCGCAGGATGTGCTGGTCACCGGGATAGGCATGATGTTCGAGGATCCTGGCGTCTTCCAGGAAGATGCTGTCGCGCTGTGTCGGGTGCTTCATGAGGCCGATCTCCAGGTGGTACGCCCTTCAAACAGGGTATGTGTGACTCTGCCGCGGAATTCCCAGCTGGCAAAGGGGGTGTTCCGGCCGCTGCTGTGCATGCCCTCCGGATCCAGTGTCCAGATTTCATCAGGGTCGAAGATGCAGATATCCGCGCTGCGGCCACTGTCCAGCCGTCCCTGGGGCAGCCCCAGCGCCTGTGCCGGCCCCCAGGTCAGCCGGGCGATGACGGTCGGCAGGTCGAGGATGCCATCTTCCACCAGCTTGAGGCTCAGGGGCAACAGGGTTTCCAGGCCCGAAATGCCCGGCGCCGTGAGGGGAAAGGGTTCGGTCTTGGCATCCGCCTCATGGGGCTGGTGGTCGGAGCAGATCACCTCGATATCGCCGCTGGCCACGGCCTGGCGCAGGATGTCCCGGTCGGTCTGAGTGCGGAAGGGCGGGTCCACATGGCAGGCGGCATGAAAGCCATCCACGTCCGTATCGAGAAGAAACAGCTGGTGGATGGCCACGTCGGCGGACAGCCGTGCGCCGCCCCGCTTGGCCTGGCGGATCATCTCGATGGCGCGGCCGGTGGACAGGGTATGGAAATGGCTGCGGCTGTCGGTGTGTTCGGTCAGCGCCAGATCCCGGGCCACGGCTACGGTCTCGGCCGCCGAGGGTATGCCGGGCAGCCCCAGGCGGCTGGCGACACTGCCTTCGTGCATACAGCCGTCGGCCTTGAGATGGGGGTCTTCGCTGCACAGGATGACCGGCAGATCGAAGGTGCGGGCGTACTCCATGGCGTGACGGGTCACCAGGGTGTTGCCCATGCGCCTGCGCGTGTTGCTCACGGCGATACAGCCGGCCTGCTGCAGTGCGCCCATTTCCGCCAGCTGCTCGCCTTCCAGGTTCTTCGTCAGCGCACCGATGGCCAGTACCCTGGCGCTGCCGCAGGCCTTGGCCCGACGCCGGATCAGCTCCCACACAGCGGGCGTGTCGATGACCGGGCGCGTGTTGGGCATGCAGATGAGCGTGGTAATACCGCCCCGTGCGGCGGCCTCCGCCTCGCTGCAGATGGTGCCCTTGTGTTCCTCGCCGGGTTCACGCAGGTGCACGCCCAGGTCGATGATGCCGGGACAGATGATCTTGCCGCTGGCGTCGATGGTTTCTTTTGCCTCGAAGCCGCCCGGCTTCTCTCCCACGCCTGCGACTACGCCGTTTGTGATGAAAATATCCGTTTCGGCGTCGATGCCGTTGGCGGGGTCGATGAGGCGCCCCCCCCGGATGTGAATGCTGGAAGTGTTCATGTGCCCTGATCTCCGCTGCGGTTCCCCATGGCCATGGACATGACGGCCATGCGCACGGCGATGCCGTAGCTGACCTGCTGCAGGATCACCGACTGGGGGCCGTCTGCCACTTCAGATGTTATTTCCACGCCCCGGTTGATGGGGCCGGGGTGCATGACGATGGCATCGGGTCTGGCGCGCTGCAGCCGCTCCTGGGTCAGGCCCCAGAGCTGGAAGTATTCATGGGCCGACGGCAGCAGGGCGTTGTCCATGCGCTCGCGCTGCAGGCGCAGCATGATGATGACGTCCACGTCCTCGATGCCCTGTTCCAGGTCGTGGAAGACGTGCACGCCCAGGGTGCGCACATCGGCTGGCAGCAGGGTGCGTGGCGCGACCACCCGCACTTCGGACACCCCGAGGATGTTCAGCGCCATGATCTGGGAACGGGCCACCCGGGAATGCTGGATGTCACCGACGATGGCTACCCGCAGGGGGGTGAAATCCCCCTTGTGGCGGCGGATGGTGAACATGTCCAGCATGGCCTGTGTGGGATGGGCATGGCGGCCGTCGCCGGCGTTGATGACGCTCACCCCCGGCGCCACATGTTGCGCGATGAAATGAGCGGCGCCGGAAGCATGGTGACGCACCACGAACATGTCGCTGTGCATGGCCTCGATGTTGCGCAGTGTGTCCAGCAGGGTCTCGCCCTTGGAGGTGGCCGACACGTTCACGTTGAAATTGATCACGTCAGCGGACAGCAGCTTGGCGGCGAGCTCGAAGGTGGTGCGGGTGCGGGTGCTGTTCTCGAAGAACAGGTTGGTGATGATCTTGCCGCGCAGCAGGGGAACTTTCTTTACCTGGCGCCCGGGCAGCATGGCGAAGGATTCCGCGGCATCGAGGATCTGCACCAGCTGTTCCCGGCGGAAGCCCTCGATGCTCAGAAAGTGCCGCAGCTTGCCCTGTGTGTCTGTCTGTTGCGGTTCGGCGTTCATGTCTTTTCCCGGTTGACCCGCGAGCCGTTGATCGCCAGGTTGAGCGGCTCCGGTCCCTGCAGGCGGATGTGCTCTTCGTCGGCCAGGGGCGGTTCGAGGCCGATGATGTCCGGCTGAATGGGGAGCTCCCGGCCGCTGCGCTCGATGAGGGTGACCAGGGTGATGGAAGCCGGACGGCCGAAGTCGAAGATTTCGTTCATGGCGGCGCGTATGGTACGCCCGGACTGTATGACGTCGTCCACCAGGATGATGTGCCGGTCGTCCACAGCAAAGGGAATGGAAGAGGGTTTTACCTGGGGATTCATGCCGATGCGGGTGAAATCGTCGCGGTAGAAGCTGATGTCCAGCTGCCCCAGCGGTTGTTCGATTTGAAGCAGCGTATGCAGGCGTTCGGCGACCCACACGCCGCCGGTGTGGATGCCGATCATCACTGGCGCTTCTATTTCCCTGTCCTGCAGATGGCGTTCGGTCAGGCGCGCCATGCCCTGGATCAGATCCAGGATGGCGTCATGCTGCATGAAGATACGGTTACTGCTGTTGTTCATGGGCGCTGAACCAGGTTTCGAGGATGAGTTTGGCGGCCATGGAATCGATGCGGGTGACATCGCGCTCGGCGATGCCGCCGATGCGGCTCCAGGCTTCCCGGGATGTTAGCCGTTCATCGGCCAGGTGTACAGGCAGGCCGAAGCGCCCGTGCAGTTGCCGGGAAAACTTGCGTGCGGCCACGGTCATGGGGGTTTCGTTCTCTTCCGGCCCGATGGGCAGACCGACCACCAGGGCATCGGGCTGCCATTCCTCGGTCAGGTCTGCGATGCCGTCCCAGTCGGGTTTGTTCTTCACCAGGTGCAGTACGGTCAGCGGTGTGGCGGTGGCGGTGAGTTCCTGTCCCACGGCGACACCGATCTTGCGGGTGCCGTAGTCGAACCCCAGCAGCGTCATGCTGCGCGGCTCAGGCATGGCCGCCGGTGTTGCTGATCAGATTCACGTCCACGCCCGCCAGCCTGGCGGCAGCTTCCCAGCGCTCTTCCACAGGCGTGTGAAACAGGATGTCCTTCGAGGCAGGACCGAATATCCAGGCATCCTGCTGCAGTTCCTGTTCCAGCTGACCCGGCCCCCAGCCGGCATAGCCCAGGGCGAAGAGGATCTCTTCCGGACCTTCGTTTCTGGCAAGCGCCCTGACCAGATCCTGGGAGGTGGTAACTGCCAGGTCGTCACCGATCAGGAGGGTGGATTCCCAGCGTTTTGCGGGAGTGTGCAGGAGGAAGCCCCGGTCTTCCTGCACCGGCCCGCCGATGAAGATGGGCATGTCCGATGGCGTGTCTGGTCTTTCCCCGATGTCCATGTGATGCAGGATATCGGTAAGCTGCAGGGCGCTGGGGCGGTTGATGACGAGGCCCATGGTGCCTTCGCCTGTGTGTTCGCAGATATAGGTGACGGTGCGGGAAAAGTTGGGGTCCTGCAGGCTGGGCAGGGCGATGAGAAAGTGGTTCGTGAGAGATGACGCTTCGCTCATGGCGATTATTGTATCAGGCGGCCACCCTATTTGCTGGAAAACAGCCGGTTGTTGCTGAGAAACTGCCAGGTGCGGGTGATGTCCAGAATATCCACTTCCTTGCGGATCTCTGCCGGGAAAGGGGCGAAGGGCGCCGCAAGGCACACGATGCGTACGGCGGCGTCGTCTAGGATCTTGTGTCCCGAGGAGCGCACCACGCGAATCTGCTGAACGGAGCCGTCGGCGCGCAACGAGACATGCAGCAGCAGATCGCCGTACAGTTTCTTGCGCTTGGCCTCGTCGGGATAGTTGAGGTTGCCCACGCGTTCCACCTTTTTGCGCCAGGCCTCCAGATAGGCCGCGTAGCGGTATTCCCTGGTGCTGGCATTGATGGCCTTGTGCCGTGGGAGCTGTGAAGCGTATT
The DNA here is from genome assembly GCF_048562965.1 of Thiolapillus sp. Taxonomy (NCBI): domain Bacteria; kingdom Pseudomonadati; phylum Pseudomonadota; class Gammaproteobacteria; order Chromatiales; family Sedimenticolaceae; genus Thiolapillus; species Thiolapillus sp. Next base: position 6,319 of record NZ_JBHNMF010000096.1, read on the forward strand.
CGCTGTTCCTGTCCAGTTCGGCAGTCAGGCGGGCGATTTCCTGGCGGGTGCTGGAAAGCAGCTGGGTCATGTCGGGCTTCGGCCTGGCTCTGACGGGGGCTTTCTTTTTTACCGGCACCTGGCGCACCACCTTTTTCCTGCTCGCCACCACCTTGGGCTGCTGCTGTTTTTCCGGTGCGGGTGTGCCGCTGCGCACCTGTTCGACAGTGGCTTTCTCGCTCTTTTTCAGCGCTGGCTGGCTGGGGACAGCCCTGGGGCGGGCATGGCCTGCCTTTTCGGTGCTGCCTTCCTGGTTCTGCTGCGCCATGAAATCCGCCTCTTTCGGTGCCGGCTGTTTCCTGGGCGTGGGCACCAGGATGACATCCAGGCTGGGCTGGGTGGCAGGCTTGGGCGGTGGTGGCAGTTCGAAGCTGACGCCAAGTATCAGCAGGGCATGCACCAGAACGGCGATCACCGTCATGGTGATCATGGCTTCATTGTGATGCTGCTGACGTATGGCGGTCATGGGCGGTCTGCTGTCACCGTATCCGTCAGCGGTGCCGAGATTTCCACAGGCTGGTTCCTGTCCATCAGTTGTACACGCTTCTTCATGGCGGGGTTCATGTGCACGATGTTGTCGGTGTCGATAAGCAGTACGTACTTGATGCCCATTTGCCTGGCGATGCGGTGCCAGTCTTTCGGTCCTGCCACGAACAGGGCGGTTGCTGCGGCGTCCGCCACGGTGGCGTTGTCATGGATGACAGTCACCGAGCGCGTGCCTTCTGCCGGGTAGCCGGTGCGTGGATCGATGATGTGGTGATAGAGCTTTCCTTCCCAGAGATAGTTGCGTTCGTAGTTTCCGGAGGTGAAGACGCTTTCGTCGCCGGAAACATACAGGAAGCCCAGGGTGCCCGAACCGGAAGGGCTGCGGATGGCGATGCGCCAGGGATGGCCGCCGCGGGAGCCGATAGCGCGCAGGTCGCCCCCACTGTTGACGATGGCGTTCTGGATGCCCATTTCCTTGAGATGTTCGATGGCCAGGTCGATGCCATAGCCTTTGCCGATGGCGCCGAAATCCAGCTGCACCGCAGGATTGCTGCACTTGGCGTGGATGCCGTCGATGGTGATGTCGTCCATGGTGGGATGAGCCGCCAGCAGCTTTTCGATGGCTTCTTTTTCCGGCGGGCGATGATCTTCCAGGGTGTCGCTCTGGAAGCCCCACAGTTTGATCAGGCGGCCCACGGCAGGATTGAACAGGTTGTCGCTCTGCCTGGCGAGCTGCCTGGCCTTTTTCATCAGGGTCAGCACGGAAGGGGGCACGGCGAAGCGTACCCCCTCGGCCAGCAGATTGTTGGTGCGGGTCAGGGGGCCGGGTGCCCAGGCATGCCAGGCCTTGTTCATGATGGCAAAATCGTCTTCCAGGGTTTCCACGGCCCGCATGGCGCGTTCGAGGGTAACGCCCACGATGCTGATGTCCGTTAGTGTGCCGAATGTCAGGAAACGGCTGTTGTAGACCGGCTGGGGCCTGTCACAGGCGCTCAGCAGCAACAGCATGACCAGCAGGGGGGCGGCAAGGCGAACGGCAGTCGTCATGTGTTGATTCTTTTCTCTATGCAATCCATCAGCATGGCGCTGATATTGAGGTTGTAGATAGCGTCCAGTTCCCGGATGCAGGTCGGGCTGGTGACGTTGACTTCGGTGAGATAGTCGCCGATTACATCCAATCCTGCAAACAGAATTCCCGCTTCTTTGAGGCGGGGTGCCACCTGGTCCACAATCCAGTGATCCCGCTCACTCAGTTCGATGCCATGGGCATTGCCGCCGGCAGCCAGGTTGCCGCGGTTCTCGCCTGCCCGGGGAACCCGTGCCAGCGCCCAGGGTACGGCAACGCCATCCACGACCAGGATGCGCTTGTCGCCGGCGCTGATCTCCGGGATGAATTTCTGCGCCATGGCATAGCGGGTCTGTTTTGCGGTGAGCGTTTCCAGGATGACCGCTGTGTTCGGATCGCCCTGCTGAACGCGGAAGATGGATTCGCCGCCCATGCCGCCCAGGGGTTTGACGATGATGTCGCCGTGACAGCTGAGGAAATCGGTAAAATCCTGATAGCTGCGTGAAACCAGCGTGGCGGGCGTGCATTCTGGAAACCAGCTGGTGTAGAGCTTTTCGTTGGCATCACGCAGGGCACTGGGGCGGTTGACCACCAGGCAGCCCTGCACCTCGGCCTGTTCCAGCAGGTAGGTGGCGTAGATGTATTCCATGTTGAAAGGCGGATCCTTGCGCATGAGGATGGTTTGCAGCCTGCCCAGTTCGGCGGTTTTTTCTTCTTTGAATTCATACCAGTTTTCCGGATCGTCCCGGATATGCAGCCGTTTCATCCGGGCCATGGCCTTGTTATCCAGCAGAAACAGGTCATTCATCTCCATGTACCAGAGATTCCAGCCGCGGCGCTGGGCTTCCAGCAGCATGGCAAAGCTGCTGTCCTTGACAGTTTTGATGGATTCTATGGGGTCCATCACAATTCCAAGATTTGTTGTCATGCTATTTTTACCGGTTCGAAAGTGATTGTATGGCAGCGCATGCATTGTCAATGTGCATTGGCCCAAAGATTTGAATCAACAGCCTTGCGCTCGAAAACGGAGCTTGCTATGTTGCGGCTATAAAGGCAAAAAAAGTTTGCCATAAAACCTGAATCCGTGATTCCAGAACGTCAAAACCCGCATTTTACCGACATGACTCGGCAGGAGCCTCTGTAATCGGCATGACATCGAA